>JAEYNI010000142.1 GCA_023412635.1 Bacillota bacterium | reverse complement strand
GTGCGATGAGAACTCGCGCAAGACATAAAAAAATATTAAAGCTTGCAAAAGGTTATTTTGGAGCAAAGAGCAAGCTCTTTAGAATGGCTAATCAAGCTGTAATGAAATCTTTAAACTATGCTTACAACGACAGAAGAGCAAAGAAGAGAGACTTCAGAAAGCTTTGGATAGCAAGAATAAACGCTGCAGCAAGAATCAACGGTTTAAGCTACAGCAAATTTATCAGTGGATTAAAGAAATCAGGAATTGAACTTAACAGAAAAGTTCTCGCTGATATGGCAGTTAACGATGCAGCTGCATTTGCTCAGCTGGCTGAGATGGCTAAATCCGCTAAATAGGAAGAAAAGTCAGTATATAAGGGGCTGCCCAAAAGCAGCCCCTTTTTAGTATTGCTTTCAAACCAAAAGCTACATTTACTAAATTGGAGTGGGTATGTATGGATAAGGTTATATTCTTAGTTGATATGAATGCTTTTTTCATAAGCTGTGAAATGTCCAGAAACCCTGAAATAATGGGGAAGCCTGCGGCTGTCGCCGGAGATCCTAAAAACAGGTCTGGGATAATTCTAGCGGCCAATTATGAAGCGAGAAAATTCGGTGTGAAAACAACTATGGTGATTCATCAGGCTTTAAAGCTGTGTCCGGGAATGATACTTATTCCACCTGACCATCATTACTATGAGGCCAGATCTTCTGAGGTAATGTCGCTTCTGGGAAACTATTCACCTATAATTGAACAGAATAGTATTGATGAGGCCTGGATAGACATGACAGGGACAGAAAATTTGTTTGGAAAACCGGTGGAGGCTGCCCGCAGAATTATGGATGACATACATGAAGGGCTAGGTCTTTGGTGTTCAATAGGTATTTCTGAAAACAAGCTTTTGGCTAAAATAGCATCGGAAATAAAGAAACCCATGGGCATTACTGAACTGTGGGTCAGGGATATCAAAGAGAAACTGTGGCCCTTAAGGGTGACGGAGATGTATGGAGTAGGCAAACAGACTGGGCTGAAGCTCAATAACCTTGGGATCATGTCAATTGGTGATCTTGCGGGTTATGATACAAAAGCGCTTACAAAACTTCTGGGAAAACAGGGAGCTGAGCTTCAAGCTCACGCCAACGGCCTTGATCAATCTCCTGTAACACCTCACACTTCAGGGGAGATGAAATCTATCGGCCGTTCAACAACGCTTTCCCAAGACGTTACAGATATTGAGGCTATCAGAAATATATTCCTTGAAATGTGTGAAGAGGTCGGGTTCGATGCACGAAAGCACAATAAAAAAGCAAGGACAGTACAGATTACAATAAAATATTCCGACTTTCAGACTATTACAAGACAGGTCGGCGTTGAACCGACTAATTTAACAAAAGATATCTTTGAAAGAGGCTTTTCCCTCCTTCGTAAAAATTGGAATGGTTTCAGACCGGTTCGCCTCATAGGTGTGAGTATCAGCGGATTTGATAAGGAAATATTATCACAGCAGCTGTCCCTTTTTAACGGAGAAGAAAATTTCGGGCAATCAGAAAAGGAAGAAAAACTTGAGAAAACCCTTGATGACATAAAAATAAAGCACGGCCTGGGTTCTATAACAAGAGCCGTACAAATAAAAAAGACATAGCTTATGACTTAGTAGAAATAGGAATTTCAACTAAAGACCATTTCAAATGGCCTTTAGTGCAAACCAATATTAATTGTTAAACAAATTGTATTAGGCCGATACTGCAGGCTATCTCAACTTGGCCTGCATGGTATTTTTCAATATTTGTCTTTGCTTTTCAAAAATATATCTGGTAAGGATATCCGAATCCCTCGGTGATATTTTAATATAATGCAAGCCGACCTCATATTTTTTATTCTTCTCCCCCGATGAACGGATGACCTGAGCCAATACCCTCACTGAGGCCAAGTCTTCCAGATCTACGCTAATATCAAGAATGGAACCTGAAGCGATAGATTCATCAAGCACCATGCAGAACCCGCTGCCGCTTATATTTTTTGTATAAGCAGACTTTAATAGTGCTTTGTCTATATTTGTAAATTCCAATTTATCAGTACTAATAAATTGTTCATCTACGACGGCATAATTACATGACAGAACTACATCCAGTCTGTAAAAGCGTCTTCTTTGAATTTTATTAAATTCGCTGGCTATAGTTACATCGAATATATCCAAGGCACCGCTTTTCCTATGACCCTTAACGATGCCCTTGAAGTATAAAAGCTCCTGCTTTTCATTCATATAATAAATAATAATACTAGTGTCTCTGGATAGGAACTTTAATCTTCCCTCTCTCATAGGGGATACAATACTTATGATTTTATCATCAATAGCATCAACCAATTGACTTATGTAACTGGTAGTATTTTCATTAATGTTATTGCCATACTCAGGTATTTCCACTTCCAATTTAGTTCCTACTTTAATGTCTTTCGCGTTCATTGAAAATCTCCATATCAATAATTATTATCAAAATAAATAATTTATATGATTCTATTACATTATATTCTATAATCAGTGATTTTTCAGTATTAAAATTAAATTTTTTACAAAAAATTTTATAGCTAATTTTGATTAGTTGAATCATATAATATATTATATTTTGTACTTACAACATACTTATACCGGATGATGGTTAAGGAATAAGCGTGCAGTGTGAGTGTAGACATGGAATTAAATGTGATATATAATAATCCCTAGCGCTTAAAGCATTGCATGTAATTCAAATGAATGGGTGTGATTTTTTATGTTGAAACCTTTTTTTAATGAGAACAATTATACAACCTCCGAGAATAAAAGAAACATAATTGATAAACTGTTTTTAAATACAAGATGGTATTTTGTTTACGGATATGGTAAAGAAGTAATAAGCGGAAGAAATCTGGCTGTTAAAAACCGGTACGATACCGAGAAATGGGCAAGTTCTAGCTATAGAATACTTGAAAATATAGAAAAGAGCGGCGGAAGGTTATTTATTGAAGGTATTGATAATATAAAAAAGGTTGATGGGCCTGTTGTTTTTGTCAGCAACCATATGAGTACTCTGGAGACCTTCGTTTTTCCCTGCATTATTGCTCCATTAAAGGAGGTTACTTATGTTGTAAAGGAAAGCCTGGTATCGATGCCGCTGTTTGGTCATATAATGAAGAGTCGTAATCCGATAGTTGTATCAAGGAAAAATTCACGCCAGGACCTGATTAATGTATTAACACAGGGGAAGGAAATTATCGCCAAGGGAACTTCAATAGTTTTGTTCCCGGAAGGTACTAGACAGGAAAAATTCGACCCTGAGAAGTTTAATTCGTTGGGAATTAAGCTGGCTAAGGAAGCTGGAGTACCTGTTATTCCTATTGCTATAAAAACTGATTTTTGGAAAAACGGAAAGCTGATAAAGGATATCGGACCTATTCATAGAAAGGAACCTGTTTGTATTTCTTTTGGGGAGCCTATATTCATTACGGGAAATGGTAAAGCTGAACAAAAGCAGGTTATAGAATTTATTTCAGGAAAAATAGAAGAGTTTCAGAAAGTAAAGGTATAATTTTACAAACTTTTAGTCTTGTCAAATTGTAATCTTAGTACTAAAATATATTAATGTAATGTTTCGGGAATTAGCGCAGTTTGGTAGCGCGCTTGGTTCGGGACCAAGAGGCCGGGAGTTCGAGTCTCCCATTTCCGACCAAAGACATAAAGACCGGTGATTTTTGTAATTATTACAGAAATTAACTGGTCTTTTTTTGGTGCAAGCCATTGGTGGGGGTGGCCAGATATGCAAATTTGAAGCAAAGCTAGGTTAACAATATAATTACCAACAGCTTAATTAGCAACACGTTTTACCTCTGTATCAGCAATTTGACTTTTTAAGTCTTACATGCTAAAATACAAGACAAATTAGGCATGAGTGAGTTTTGAAATCAACGTATATTATCATATGCCTGATAAAATTTTCCAACTGATGCAAAGGCGCATAGGGGGTTTTCCCTTATGCGCCTTAATTTTATTATTTAGGATTTATTATCCAGGAAAATATATTAAACAAAAAAGCAATGAATTTATTACTTGATGTTACAGTATATTGCAGTAAGTGAATTAGGGGTGAAACTTATGGCTATTACTCTGGCAAAGCTATGTGCAAATGTAGAAAGTACATATGGTATGAAACTACTGGCAGGGGCTTCGGGTCTTGATAATTTTGTAAGATGGGTGCATATGATTGAAGACAGGGAGGTTCCAAGCTTTCTGCATGGCAGCGAACTGGTTTTTACAACAGGGATAGCTCAGACAGGCAAGGAGTGGATGCTGGACTTTGTCTCCTCCATGCTGACGAAAAAAGCCTGTGGGCTGGTATTGAACCTTGGGCCATATATAAAAACTGTTCCGGATAACATAATAGAATTTTGTGAAGCCCATAGACTACCATTGTTTACAGTACCCTGGTCAGTCAGGCTTATTGATTTAACCTATGACTTCTGCCATAGAATAATTGCCAGTGAAGAAATTGAAATGGGCCTTGCTACTGCAGTGAGAAATCTCATTTTCATGCCTCAGGAGGAAAAGGTTTATAAGCCGACCCTCGAAAAAAATGGGTTTTATCCAGATTCACTTTATACAGTTGTTGCTGTGGAGCCCATAAACGAAAACGGGACATACCCCACCGAAGATGAATCTGAAGAGCTGAAGCATCTGACCCAGAGTGTATTGAGCAAATCAGGCCGACTATCCAGTTTTTTCTTATATGATAGAAAAATTATTGCCATTTTACAGGAATTCTCAGAACGGCAAATTGATGAATTCCTTGATATCCTTCAAAAAAAATGTGAGCTTCAAGGTTTAAGGTATAAATTGCATGCTGGAGTTAGCCCAACCGGCAAGGGATATCCGTTTATTTCAGACGGTTACAACAAGGCTGTTATGGGGCTGAGAATAGCCAGGCTTCATAACCGGAAGAGTGTCAGATACCAGACAATGGGGTTGTATAAGCTGATTGTATCAGTAAAAGACAATAATATTCTTTCGGAATTATACAAAGAAAGCCTCGGGGTACTTGAGGAATTTGACGAAAAAAATGGAACAGATTATATGATGACTTTGAGATGTTACCTTGAGCATAATTCAAGTGTTCAGGAGGTAGCTAAAATGACCTATGTACATAGAAATACGGTCAACTATAAAATCAAAAGGATCAGGGAGATTCTCAAAAGTGATTTTGATTATGAAAATAAGCTAAAGTTAATGCTGGCATTCTTTATAAAGGATCTATTATAGACTGATAATGTTTCTTTTTCTTGACAGACACAAAAAATAAGTTGATAATTACATACGTATGGCCTTTCAGATTTCCATATCTGCAAAGAGGTCATCGATAGCCACACTTGTGCTACAAACTGAGTAGGGATTTTTTCAAATCCCATTTCTCGTAGGTATTTTAAATGTTTTAAAAACAGGGAATATTATATATACAATTTTATATCTATTGTTCTGTTGTAAAATTGTATTACCATATTGCATGTGTTCTGCTATAATAAATTTTGTAAAAATATATGGCAGAAAATAAAAAAGAATTAAGATTATTCTTTTTTTTTGGCTTTTTTGTTTATAACGAGGCGATAATAGATGTCCCCCACCTCTACAGGTGGCGGGTACCGATTTGGTTTTCAAGCGGTGAGCATATCCAAGGTGTCCATAGTGTGTCCAAGGGCACTATGGACACCATTGCCTCGTTGAAACGCCGCTGAGGTAAGTAAACTTTTCTACAACCGAAAAGTTTACTTTTGAACCGAGGCGTTATAACGATTTTAGAATGGAGAAAAGCGTGAAAAATACATTTTGTAAGTCATCGTGCATTTCACGCAGAAAAAACCCGCTAAGCGGCTTTTTATTACTATTTGTATACGCGCTATGCGCGTAGATGGGAGCTAATATGGGGATTAAACTTTCGGATAAAATGTTAAAAAGTGTTGAGAAACCATCAAGATACACCGGAAATGAATGGAATAGTGTTATAAAGGACCCTGATAATGTTAATATAAGGTTTGCTTTCTGTTTTCCTGACACCTATGAAATAGGGATGTCACATTTGGGAATGAAAATACTCTACCACTTATTGAATGAAAGACAGGACTGCTATTGTGAAAGGGTTTTTGCTCCCTGGACAGATATGGAAAGTAAGATGAGGGAAAATAATATCCCACTCTACTCCCTTGAGAGCAAGGACCCTATAAAAAACTTTGATTTTGTAGGCTTTACACTTCAGTACGAAATGAGCTTTTCAAATATTGTAAACATGCTTGATCTTGCGGGAATTCCAATTCTGGCAGAGGAGAGAAAGTTTGAGGCACCATTTGTATGTGCTGGAGGACCTTGTGCGTATAATCCAGAGCCACTGGCTGATATTGTAGACTTCTTCATGATGGGAGAAGGTGAAGAGATAATTAATGAGGTCATGGATGCGTACAGTAGCTGGAAAGGGACAGGCAGACCAAGACAGGCCTTTCTAGAAGACATTGTTAAAATAGAAGGTATTTATGTACCGTCATTTTATGAGTTTACCTATAATGAAGATGGCACTATCAAGGAATTTATTCCCTTGAAGCCCCATTATCCGGTAAAAATAAAAAAGCGAATTATTAAGGATATGGATAAGGCATACTTCCCGGAAAAAATAATTGTTCCTTATACCGACATAGTTCATGACAGAATAATGCTGGAAATATTCAGAGGGTGTACAAGAGGCTGCCGTTTTTGTCAGGCAGGCTTTATTTACAGACCGGTGAGGGAGAAAAGCCCTGAAAGATTACTGGAACTTGCACGGAAACTTGAGGAAAGCACCGGCTATGAGGAAATATCACTCACTTCACTTAGCACAAGTGATTATACAGGACTGGAATCGTTGACAACAGGACTTCTTGAAGATATGGAGGAAAGAAAGGTCAATTTATCCCTTCCTTCCTTGAGAATAGATTCCTTTTCACTGGATCTGATGGAAAAGGCACAAAAGGTTCGAAAGAGCGGACTTACTTTTGCACCTGAGGCAGGCACGCAGAGATTGAGGGATGTGATTAACAAAGGGGTTACAGAAGAGGACTTGCTGAAGGCTGTTACACTGGCCTTTAACGGCGGCTGGAGTGGCGTAAAGCTGTACTTCATGCTCGGTCTGCCCACAGAAACATTTGAAGATGTGGAAGGTATAGCTGACCTGGCTTACAAGGTAGTTGACGTATATAGAAATGTTCCCAGAGAAAAGAGAGGTAAGAACCTGAACATTACCGTCAGCACAGCTACCTTTGTTCCAAAGGCCTTCACACCCTTCCAGTGGGAGCCCCAGGACAGCATTGAGAATGTACATCAGAAACAGATGCACTTAAAGGATAAAATCCGTTCAAAGCAGATCACATATAACTATCATGAGAATAAACTGAGTTTTATGGAAGCTGTTTTTGCCCGTGGTGACAGAAGAGTATGCAAGGTTCTTATAAAAGCCTGGCAGATGGGTTGTAAATTTGATGGCTGGGGAGAACATTTCAAGTACGAGGTTTGGATGAAGGCCTTTGAAGAATGCGGTGTTGACCCGTATTTTTACGTTACCCGCAAGAGGGCTTACGAGGAGATTTTACCTTGGGATCATGTTGATGTGGGAGTAACCAAGAAATATCTTATAAGTGAAAGTAAAAAAGCACGTGAAGGAAAGGTGACACCAAACTGCCGGATTGACTGCGGTGGCTGTGGTGCTGCCAGCTTTAAAAGCGGAATTTGTTAAAGAATTATATAAATGCAATTATTTGTGACCTGCATGTCAGAGCATGCGGTTTGGGAGGTTTAAATTGGTTAATATACGTGTAAAATTTAAACGTGGTGAAGAGGTTAAATTCATATCGCATTTGGATTTGATGAAGGTTTTTGAACGTGCAATAAGAAGAGCCAGACTACCAATTGCTTACTCTCAGGGCTTCAACCCCCATCCGGGAATGGTTTTTGGACTGCCTCTGAGTGTGGGAGTGACCAGCGATGCTGAATATGGTGATTTTGAAATTACTGATGATAGTCTTCCGATAAATGATTTTATTGAAAGACTCAATACCCAGCTACCTGCAGGCCTGGAAGTAATGGCTGCAAAGCCGAGAGAATCAAAGCAAAATATAATGGCTACCATTGCGGCTTCGGAATATGTTGTGGTAGTGGGAACAGGGTTTGAATGCGATGAGAAAAGCCTTGAAAACAGTATTAAAAAATATCTTTCTCAAAAAGAGATAGTAGTAAAAAAGAAGACCAAGAGCGGAATAAAAGATACTGATATCAGGAGTATGATCTATGATTTAGACTTTGAACTTCAGTCCTTGGGAGATTTTAATATAATTAAGTTATCAATGTTGGTCAGTGCAGGAAGCAAGGCAAACCTCAAACCGGAGTTGCTTGTGGATTCCTTTTTTGAAATGCTTGGAGAAAGCTTTGAAATAGACCGGATTCATAGATCCAAATTGTTTGTTAAAGCTGGTGAGGAATTGCTGGACCCTATGGATGGATCGGTTTTATAACGAGGTAAGAAAATTTTTCTACAATCGAAAAATTTTCTTCAAACCGATGCGTTATAATGTATCTGCCCCGGTTCGGATACATTTGAACTAAAAGCGCAGGATTACCTTGAACTGCGCCGGAAATGGAGAGTGTGAATGATTAACGAGATAATTGTGGACGTCAATGTTGGCGAAATCAGAGTCGGAATCCTGGAAGACAAAGAACTAGCCGAAATTCACATTGAAAGAACGAATCATCAGGGACTAGTAGGTAATATATACAGGGGCAAAGTCAGCAGTGTACTGCCCGGGATGCAGGCAGCCTTTATTGATATAGGCTATGAAAAAAATGCATTTCTTTATGTGGGTGATGCCATACCTCAGAAAGAGTATTCCGATGATGAAATAGAAGTATATCGTGACTATACAGGTTATAATATAGCAGATATACTTAAAGTTGGTCAGGAGATTACTGTTCAGGTTATTAAGGAGCCTATTGGTACAAAGGGGCCAAGAGTTTCAACTCATATTACTCTTCCGGGCCGAAATCTGGTTTTGCTTCCTAATGCCGATTATGTGGGCATTTCGCGAAGAATTGAAAATGACAATGAAAGGCAGAAACTAAAAAAGATAGCAGAAAATCTGAAGCCTGAAAATATGGGACTTATAGTTCGTACAGTATCCGAGGGCAAGGAAGAGGCTGATTTGGTTGAAGATGTCTCCTTTCTGACAAAACTCTGGTCAAAAATAAAGCAGTCGGAAAGTAGCGGGCCTGTTCCAAGATGTATTCACAGGGATATTAACCTGATATACAGGTCGGTCAGGGATTTGTTTACCTGGAATATTGATAAGTTTATAATAAATGATGAAAAAGAATATTACAAAGTACTTGAACTGGTTGAGATGATATCTCCGGTACTAAAAAACCGTGTAGAACTATTTCAGAAGGACTACGCAATCTTTGACTATTATCAGATCGAAACCAAAATTGAAAGAGCACTTTCCCGAAAAGTGTGGCTTAAATGCGGAGGCTATATAATCATTGATAAAACTGAAGCTCTTACGGTAATAGATGTCAATACCGGTAAGTTTGTAGGAAATAACAATCTGGAAGATACTGTGCTGATAACAAATATAGAGGCGTCAAAGGAAATAGCGAAGCAGTTGAGGTTAAGGGATATCGGAGGTATAGTAATAATTGACTTTATTGATATGAACGATCCTGAGCATCAGCAGATGGTTCTGGATTCACTGAGACTGAGTCTTAAAAATGACAGGACAAAAACAATTGTACTTGGAATGACAGCCCTTGGTCTTGTTGAAATGACCAGAAAAAAAATCAGGCAGGAGCTTGCTACAGTTATGAATTGTGATTGCCCATGCTGTGACGGTAATGGCAGGGTCTTTACTACCGATACCCATGCAATGAATATTCTTAGGGAAATACGGGAATATCTTAAAACAGCAGCGGCAAAGGCAATAAAAGTTGAGGTACATACATCTGTAGCCCCACTAATTGAGAGTTATTCTGAAAAGCTTATACAGGAATACTCAGATATTCCTGACTTAGGGATAACAGTATGTCCTGTCAATGATTTGAAAGTGGGAGGACTCAGAATAGTATCCAATAAATAGAATTATTTAAATTTAATAATTAAATTTAATATATCTAATAGCTGTAATTAAATCTATTATAAAAAATTTTTGGTTAAAGGTAGGCCTGTTTGCTAAAGATGATTCAGTTAAATTCTCGTTAGAAAGGAAGGCTCAAGCTTTGGGTGAAACAACAAAAAAAATAGGTTTAATTTTGGTTGCATGCGTTTTTCTAGCCTTTTTTTCAACAGGGTGTTCTAACGAGTCAGAGGGTACCGAAACTTCAGTGAGTACTTCTATAGACATTATGGCAACTGAGAGCTCAGTGAAAAATAGTTCTGACGACATTAAGGCAACTGAGAGTTCAACAGAAAATGGTTCTGAGGATATTAAAGTGTCGGAGAATTTTTATAAAAGTGCTTCTGATACTACCGACAGTGTGGAATTGACAAAGATAAATGATAATATTTGGGTACATACTACATACACAGACTATAATGGAAGCAGGACTCCCTCAAATGGAATTATAGCCCTTTCTTCGAAAGGATTAATCTTAATTGATACTCCGTGGAATAATGCTCAGACGAAGGAACTGATAAAGCTGACGAAAAGTGTGTTTAATAGGGATATTGTACTAGCAGTTATAACTCACGCTCATGCAGATAGAATAGGTGGAATCGATACCTTGCTTGAGAATAAAATTGATGTAAGAAGTACAAAACTAACAGTAATAGAAGCAGAAAAAAATGGATTTCAGAAACCGAAGCCTACTCTGGATACCGAGCCCAATATCAATTTCGGGAATATTAATTTGGAAGTATTTTATCCTGGAGAGGGTCATACCGTTGACAATGTAACAGTATGGTTCCCTCAGTATAAGGTTCTTTTTGGAGGCTGCTTAATCAAGTCACTGGATACAAAGGATAAGGGAAATACTTCTGAAGCCAATACTGTAATGTGGCCTGCTTCGGTGGAGAAGGTTTTGGAAAAATACCCGGATACTGAAGTAGTAATACCGGGACACGGAGAATGGGGTAATTTAGACCTTATAAGACATACGATAGATTTGGTCAATAAGTAAGCTGACCTGAATTAGTCAGCTGTCAGCGGTAATTTCAACGATAATTCAGCAGTAATTTCAACGATAATTCAGCGGTAATTCAGCGGCATATGTCAGCAGGGTCAGCAGGTTGTCAGAGGTAGCACTCGGAATTACGCCAGAAACAGAATTTGGGATTACGTCAGAAGCAGCACTTGGAATTAATGAGATTGACAAGGATTATAGGTTGTGCTAAAATATATCGGTAGCCGCTCGGCCAAGGCTTTTAAATATAGTCTTTTGAAGCAATTCAATGTGATTATTGCCTGTGATGAACGCAGATTATGTGTGTATACGTCATTCAGGTCGGCGAGACTGTTAGTAGGAGGTGTATCAATGTACGCTATTATAATGACTGGTGGAAAA
>JAEYNI010000131.1 GCA_023412635.1 Bacillota bacterium | reverse complement strand
CAGATACTACCCCACCAACAAAGGTAGAGCCTAAACCAACTGATAACGCCGAAAATGAACTTGTTTTAACAATTGGTAAAAAAGAAGCCAAAGCTTTTGGTGAGGAAAAAACAAACGATGTTGCTCCGATTGTCAAAAATGACAGAACAATGCTTCCTGCAAGATTTATAGCGGAAAGCCTCGGTGCTGAGGTCATTTGGAACGGCAAAAAACGAGAAGTCACAATTAAGGGTAAAAATGCAAAAGGTGAAGATGTAATTATCCTACTCTATATTGACTCAGACATTGCCTATATAAATGGTAAAGAAGTAAAATTAGACAGTCCTGCTTTTATCGAAAATGGCAGAACATATACACCAATTGGTTTTATAGCTGAAAACCTTGGTGCTAGTGTTGCATGGATTGAAGAAGAACAGAAAATCATAATTAGAAAGAAAGGTAATTAATTATTACTACTATGAGGTTTATGCCTTGGCTGTCGCAAACGGCATCACCAATGGCACTGGTGCTACTACCTTCAGTCCGTATGCTACCTGTACCCGCAGCCAGATTGTAGCATTCCTGTATCGTTTCTGCGGAATTGATACTTTAAACACAAAAGTCAATCCGTTCGGAGATGTGCCTAACGGCAAAAACTATTATAATGCAGTCCTGTGGGCTGCTGAAAATGGATAACAAAGTAAGCAGGTTGCGATTTGAGTAAAAGCTAAATAGCGGTATAGTCATGACCACACGTTCTACGTGTGGTCATGCTTTAGCCCTATAAGCGCATGTTACTGGCTATATCTAAAGACGTATTGAATTGTCCGTTTTCTAGCTGTTATTCCTGCAATAACCCATACACTGGTTGCAGGTCCAGTTATCATAAATGCCATCATTATTATCTAAAAAATCCTGATATTAAACCTGCTACCTTATTTTCATTTTTAAGCTCCACAGCCTTAAACATGCATAACTCATGACAACACATACAATCGATGCAGGTATTATAATTTATTTGCTTCGTATCCTTGTCAATTGCCTCTACGGGACAGCTTTCCACACACATATTGCAATTTTTGCATTTTTTGTGATCAATCCTGGGGTGTGTATTGAAAAAATCAATTAATTTTACCAAGGCTTTACTATTACGCTTCTTTGTTCCCCTGAAGCGCTTGGGCAGTTTAAAACTAGCTAACCTAGGGACTTGTTCATAATCACCTGCAAGTGTGATGTTTTTTAACCAACCTTCTCCAAGATTCCGTTTCCGGGCTGTTTCCAGAATTGGTACATCTTCAACATCCATCCCCACCATTTTTGCCGCCACAGCATCCAATGCCAATGGGTCTTCACTGACGAGGATTTTATCAGCCTGATAAATACTGCCTGCTGTCGGTCCCTCTCCCTGCATTGCCAGAATCCCATCCATGATGTGAAGCTGTATTTTAGTTGCTTTGTGGATATCGCATATGATTTGCCCAAAATCACTTGAATCGGGAGCCATTTTATGATACTTAGCCTTCTTGAGTCCCGGTATGCATCCGAATACATTTTTAACAGCTCCGGAAAAAATCTGTGCCGAATGTGTTTTTAATTTTGGCAAATTAATAACCACATCAGCATCGAACATTGGCTTAGCGATATGCATCGTTTCTTCACATCCGCTTTCCGGTTGTACTGGCATTACACCCTCGCGGTCAAAATTTTTAATTTCTGCTCCTTCTTCCTCCGCTACCCGCTCGTATCCGGCAACCTTGAAGCTCTGCGCGGTGGGCGCTATTCCTGCTATAGCTCCCCCTGAGCTGTCACCTATCCATACAATGCAGTTCCTGCCCTTCAATATTCTTACCATCGCTCTGACAAATTCAGCATGTGTTATTGCAGCCGTCTCGGAAGACTTGGGCCCGATTAGATTGACCTTAAGGAGTACTTTGTCCTGTGGCTTAACAAATTTATCCCATCCGCCGAGACTTTCTACTGCAGCATTGATTTTTTCAATTACGGTTTCAAGTTCATAATTTTTACATTCCTGTATAACTACTTTACTCATACGATTCTCCTCTTGATAAAAATATGTAAAATTGATTTTTTTCCTATCAACGTTTTCATTGATGAACATTACGTGTTCTGTAATAATTCGTATGTTACATTATTTATCTAGCATTCCACGCAGCCACACAGTGTTGTTGAAAGATATATGTTAGGTACTTTATAATATTTTTTTAAATACTTCGTTGAGCTGTTCATAGTCAAAATCCGGCTCAATAATATAAGTAAGTAATGAAGTGGTTATGAAGTGTGGAAGAAACGAATCGTAAGATATTTCAAAACGGTCAAGCAGTGTACGAATCACATCAACCAACTGCTCAATCAGCATCTGACGCCTGCTCCTGCCGTTAAGCATCTCATCTCTTACCTCTTTTATGTGCATTGACATGTTCCAGACATCCTGATATAACAAGACAAACTCACGAAGATTGAGAAATATGCTTTTGATACCGTCTTCTGCACTTTCTGCGTTGGCACAAGCCTTTTTAAATCTCTCGGTCTGCTCCGTCCAGTCATCAAGCATAATAGCTACTATCAGAGCTAATTTTGACGGATAATAATTGTATATCGTACCGACTGCAATATTACACAGCCTCGCTACCCCGCGAAGGCTCAATCTGTCATATCCGTCAGACAATAAAGTATTTTTTGCTGTCTGTAAAATTGTTTCCCTGATATTCTCTATTACTTTAGGCAATTTAGCACCACCAATAATTTATATGAACTCGTTCATATAAATTATACGGAATTTGAATTAAAAAGTCAATTACATCCAAAATGGTTTTGATACTTCAAGAACGGTATTAAAAAGGAATAGCTTGTTAGTTATTAAGTCCATAACGTAAAACTATTCCTTTTAATATACATATCGGTCTATTTAAGGAGTTTATGGTCTATGTTTTTTACTTACAAACGCAATATGAAGCAACACAGCCTCCATCACATAATATATCGGTACCTATCAGATAACCGGCATTGTCGCTTGCGTAGAATGCAAACAATCTATTAACAGTTTGGTACAATATGTAATTTGAAAAATCCATCTGTACGGAGCTATAATTTTATCATTTTTATCTTTTCAATAGCCCTTGTGATATATGAATGTAGCTTTTCCATGAAAATGGCCTCTGTGGTTTCACCATTTTCAATCATTCCGAGACCCTTCTCCCAGCTGGCTGTCAAGGAAGGATTCAAAAGCTCCTTAGCCGTCTGACCCACTAATTTCACAATGGCTTCCCCCTTCAAGGTGGGAGTAACTACTTGAGTCTTGCTATGTATGCTTATATGTCCTATTTCCTTCAACTTCTTAATAATTCCGGCGCGGGTTGCAGATGTGCCTATTCCGCTGGTCTTTATCTGCTCTCTCAATTCTTCATTTTCGATAAACTTACCTGCTTTTTCCATAGTTATGATTAATGAGCCATCTGTATACCTTGAAGGTGGCTTTGTTTCCTTTTCTTCTAAATTAAACTGAAGAACTTCACTTTTTTCATTCTTTGCAAGTTTATGTATAGGTGAATCTGTTATCTCATCCTCATCCTTTTTTATTGAAATCTCATAAACCTCTTTCCAACCTAGATTTAGCAAAGTCTTTGCATTTGAAATAAACTTTTCACCTTTAATATCTGTCTCCACTTTTACTGTATTATACTGGGCCGGAGGGTAAAAAATAGCCAGAAATCTCTTTACAATAAGGCTGTATATTTTTTCGGTGTCTGTATCAAGCTTTGATAGGTCTGTGGTTACATAAGTGGGTATAATAGCATAGTGGTCGGTAACCTTACTATTGTCCACATACCTCTTTGAAGTCTTATTAATTTTTAAATCCCCCTGATCCTTGATACGCAGAATTTGTCCTTTAAAAGCTTGATTCTTAAATAAACCATTTAAAATTTTTGGAATTTCACCTACAACATCAGTTGAAATAACCCTACTATCAGTTCTCGGATAAGATATGAGTTTTTTTTCATACAAACTCTGAGCAATCTCAAGTGTTCTGTCAACCGGAAGCTTAAATTTTTTATTTGCTTCTGACTGCAATTCTGCCAGGTTAAACAGCAGCGGCGGCGGTTCATTCTTGACTTTGACTTCTACTTTCTTGATAACTGCCTCATTACCTTTAAGCTTTTCTATAGTTTCTTCCGCTTCTGCCTTACTTATATATTTTTCTTGCTCATCTAGTTCATCCTTTGCTTTTGACCTATCTCTCTTTGGCTGCCATCTGCCCTTGTATTCTATACCGCTATTTTGTGACATAAAGCTTGCCAGTACCCCATAATGCTTCTGTGGTACAAAATTTCTTATCTCCAATTCTCTGTCAACAATAAGCCCCAGCACACATGTCATTACCCTGCCAATTGGTATCACCGAGGATTTACTCTCTTTCAGGATATTTGAAAGAGTTCTCCCATATTGACAGGTAAAAATCCTGCTTAAGTTCATACCAAATAGCCAATCTTCCTTCGCTCTACTGTATGCCGCCTTTGCAAGTAAATCGAACTCACTGATATCCTTGGCTTCATCAATACCTTTTTTTACGGCCTCTTCCGTTTGAGAAGAAATCCAAACCCTTCTGGCAGGTTTATTACTTCCGCTCAGCATATAAACAAGCCTGAATATATATTCACCTTCACGACCACTGTCGGTACAGGCATAAATCACATCAATATCATCCCTGAGCATTAATTGCTGTATTATATTAAACTGTTTACCAACACCTCGTTGATCTATAACATTATATTTGTATTCAGTAGGGATTATTGGCAGATGCTCTATTTTCCATTCCTTATATTTGGGGTCATAAGCATCCGGATATGCCATAGTTACAAGGTGTCCATAGCACCAGGAAACAATTGTATCACTATTCTCCGCATATCCTCTGCCTCTATCAATTTTAGAGATTTCAAGTCCTAGAACACTGGCAAAACTTGCTGCTACAGATGGTTTTTCTGTTATAAATAATCTTTTACCCAACAGTATCTCCTTTACAAACTCCATATACTGAGTGCACATCTTTACAGTATATTTTTAACTCTACATTTATATCATCAATCAAATCCTCTATTATCTGCTCTTGATATCCACACAAACCATTACATTGTATTAATTCAGCAATTTTAATTAATTCCTCGGTTTTAATATTTTGCATCTGCTTTATTCTTTTCTGGGAAGCTGTCTTTGTTGAAATACATTTCTCATAATCATCAATCTTATATCTCCATAAAAACAATTTATCTTCATATCTGCATTTAAGTTTATCTGCTATCAACAAGCCTTCAGGATCAAAGTCACCGGAATAATATATTTTCAAATCGCTTTTAACCAGTAAATCCAATAAGGTCAATGCTGCCATATTAATCTGTCCACTAGTACAAACCATTGGGATATTTATGCCGCAAATATCCCTTATGGACATGAATACTGCGGGATTTTCTACAACAAATACAGCCTTGTAAGGTGATTCGATCTTAACCAGATTACTCAGGTTATTTAATGTAACCAGCATTTCTTCATTTCGTGAGTAAAAACCTTCCCAGCCGCTATGAAGGCCGTTAGTATCATATGCGGTCAGTCCACAGCATAATACTTTGTTTGATACTTCATCAATTAAAATACCAGCTTTATATAGTAACTCTGCACGTTCCAGATATGATTGAGATTTTGATATCAAAAAATAATTTGAAAGTGCTATAATCAAAAGCTCACCACAAGAGGTCCCTTCATCAAAAGTATGTGGATCTGATGTTATTTTAGCTGCAAATACCGGAAGGCGTACATAACTGTTAAATAGTACAGGCAGATGGTTAATAGCCTGACATACAAAATTCATGTCTATCTGTAACTGAGCTGAATTGCTGTTGTATCTTTTAATTATGGTATGATATCCAAATGCCTGTTCAAGTAAGGTGCTTTCAAGCCACTTATAGGCATGGGTTCCTTCGTAATCAGCAAGAAGCCTGCTAAAGAAATCCTCTCTTTTTAGCCGGTCATCCAATTTTCTTTGAGAATTACTAACCAGTTCTTCTCCGAAATACACTTTCAGTATTTCTTCAACACTACAGGATTTAAATCTGGTGCTATCAAGAGCTTTTTTGAAGTCTGAAACCCTTATTGCTACATTACTTTGCTTAGAAAAATCCTTTCGGAGCAGGCCTGAAAGAGCGTATTTTTCATCATCTGTAAGGTTGGAGATGACAATTGTTCCTCCAACCTTTCCGATAGAGAGATATTTTTTATACAGTGCTTCAAAAAACCTTCTATAGACTTTATTCTGTTTAAAAAAAGTCACACATTCTAAAATAGTATTATTCATAACTATTGGTAATTCTCCATTTATTCAAGGGTTAACACCTTAAGTATCAGTATTAAGCAATTTCTTCATCCTCTATTATAAGACTCTTCTGTTTACCATTCCAGCTGTATCTGATGGTTGTAACAAAGTCGGCATTGTTAGGTCGTAGCAATTCATAAATGGACAAAGCAGGCACTGTATCATAATCACCCCAGAGCACCTGGGAGTTAATAACATAGTCAAGTCCAAGCTCATCTACAAGTCTAAACATGTCTCTGATATTATTCTCATCCACGCCTGCAAAGGCCTCATCCAGGGAAATAACCCTTGGGCAGTCCTTCCTTGCGCCGTCAAATCTTGCATAAACAGAAGAAAACAGTGGTACGTACATGGCCATTGCTTTTTCTCCACCACTGAATTTATAGAAAGCATTATCCGTTAATTCCTTCCTCATCTCGTTGGTTTTCTTATAAAACAGCTGAAATTCAAACCACTTTCTATAGTCCAGAATTTCCTTCATAATTATGTGGAAGGATTGCTGACTACCTGTATCCTCAACGCTTTTGCGGGCCTGGGATATTTTTGAACGAAAATGAGAGGTTAATTTACCCATATCTTCTTCAGTTAATAAAACCGCATCGGTCTGCAGAAGGTGAACTAATTCACGTGTTCCAAGCTGGTCTTCATTTTCAGCAACCTTATTTCTCCAGGAAAGGCTGAAAGACAGCCCACTGGAAGTATCCATTGATTCCATCAATGCATTGATTTTCTTTACCCACATTTCACTCTGATATATTTTACCGCGGATTTTTTTACCTACAGTATTTGCAAGTATATCTTCAAACAACTGACGGTCACTTTCACGCAGAAGCTTCTCGTTCTCTTCTATAGCGTCACTTATGAAGCTTACCATCGTAAAGAAATCAGTATCCTTTCCCTGTACTTTTGCACATAGCTCACTTCTTCTTCTCTGAGAATAAAGCCTTGCAATTGTCATGTCATCAGAATATTCTTCTTTAATGGGATAATCGAAAATTGTATCAATTCTCAAGTTATACTCTAACAGATACTGAGCATTTTCTCTGTATTTATCATGGAGTTGAGAAGTATAATCATCTTTAAATTTGTTAGTTTTTTCGTCGCCTTTAAGCTCTGCAATAACTTTTTTTGCGATTGCTGTATTTGCTAGCTGGCCTTCAAGCTTAATAACATATCCCAAGGTATATTCCTCGGTAAAGGTCTCTGAGCATATTTCAACAATTTGCTTATAGCGTTCCAGTTTCATTTGAAGGTTTTCCAGAGAAATCAGCGAACTGCTATAATGTTCCTTATTTGTCTGTGAAGCCCTTATTGCAATTTCCAGTTTGTCAGGAATTTCGGCAAGTCCTAAAACACATTCATCAATTTCCAGCTTAATTGATTCATAGTCCGACTTCTCTAACAATGTTTCAAAATTGCTTTTTTTCTGAATATTTGTCTCAATATCTCTTTTAATTGTCCGAATGTCTTCCCAAATGTCGTCAATGTCGTTTAGTATTTCATTTACCTGATCCTCGTAAACAGATAATGAATTAATTGTATTGAGATTTGCAAAATATACAGTTTCAAGATTAAGCAGCATATCTTTATATTGCGCCGCATAGCTTTCCGCTTCTTCAAAATCCTTTACTGTCAAGGGAATTCTCATATTGTGAGTTAATTCCCTTACCTTGTCCCGTACCTGCTTTAAGTCCAAATAAATCTTATCTGAAATTTGCTGCTTAATAATAAGTTCATTTTCTCTTGCATCAAGATTCCTTATGGCTAAATTAAAGTACTTCAATGCAGTTTCCAGATCACTCTTATCGGGAAAGAATCTAAATTCAGTGTTAATGATTTCAAGCTTATTCTTTAGTTCGTTTATTACTTGTTCAACAAGGCTTATATCACTTTCGATACTTTTTATTTCAGTGGTCAGTGTATCAATTATCTCCTGTCTATAGCGCTTTCGTGCCTCAATTCCCAAATATTTCGTTTGATATTGCCTGGTAGTTGAACCTGCTAGAATACCTACACAATAATTACCGTCATTATCAACATAAGTTGAGCTGTCGTACTTATCCAACATAATACTTTTTAATGCATTATCAATATCCTGAAAAGTGACACCTGCTTCCTCAACTACTACCGGCTTTAATAGCTGTGATAATTCCTGTGAAAGGTATTGTGGATTAGGGACAATATATTTATCTGCGGCATTTTCCGGCATGGAAGGCAGCCTGTCCAGATATTTCTCAGGAATTATCAGCGCATCAAGTATTCCCATGTCAGCAAGAGCTTCTTCTATACGGCCTCTAACGTCTTCAGTTATGTCTTTATTAAAGTCAACTGCCTTATAAAATGGAACATGCGGAATCCCAGCTTCTTCCAAAGCGGTTCTGAAGGCTGAAACCTTATTATCTCGAAGGGGCTCAGGATCCTTCATAGCTTTCCAGCCATTGAGTTCGGCCAACTTCTGATTTTTTAAATCAAGTAATGACGCCTTATGGGTGTCCTGTAACAGGATTTCCTTGTTAACTGAGTTTTCAGCGGCTATAAAATGTATTCTTGCTTCAGCTTTTATATCGTCGTATTCGGTATCGGTTCCATATGAGTTGATTGCTCGTACCAGCTTTGGCATCTGCTCCCGTGGTATCTTAATATTCTTATTTGAGCTTTCCCAGCTATAAACCATTTCAATAAATTCTTCCTTAGTTTCGGACAAAAGGTTTTCGGTTTTTTCGAGCTCACGTCGAGCATCTTCCCTTGATTTTTTAGCAAGTTCAAGCTCTTTTATGGAATTGTCATAGCTACGTTCTATCATATCTAGTTCATTAAGTGCTTTTCTCCCTGAAGTAATCTTATTCCTATATCTGTCTATATCATTTCTTAACATAGAGAAATCAAAAGGCTTACCAATTGAATTTTTTATATCAACCTCTGAAAACTCATGCTCATCAAAGCAAAAGCTCTCTGCCACTTCATGCATTTCTTTAAGTTTTTCTAAAATAACTTCCTGCTGTTCTTCTTTTTTTGCCGATGCTTCATCAATTTTTATATTAAGAAGTTTTTCCCTGTCTCTTTTAGCTTCCAGTGACTTGTCCTTTTCGGCTTTTTTAGTGCTGAGTTCTTCAAGCATTGCATTAATTGCTGTAAGTTCTGTTTTTGCTTTAAAGGCATCATGCTGCTCAAGCTGCTGCTTTTTATGCGCAAGACTTTCCTGACGGAGCAATAGATTGGAACGCTCCTCCTCAGCTCTTAAATGAATTCTTTGATACTCAGCACTTTGCTTTTCAAGCTCTGTCTCTTCTTTTAGTGCGGAATCAAGCTTTTCAGAGGCATTTATAAATTCCTGAGCTTTTTCTAATAATAGATACCTGTTATAACGTTGATATTCTGTCTTTATCTTATCCGCTGCGCGCTGGCTTTGTTGCAGTAATTCCAGCTGATCCTTGATTTTATCCATGTTTTCTATAGCCTCTGATAGCGGGCGTAAATCGTCATCAGATAAGGGCTGCAGAGAATTATTCATTATCTCGTACAATACAGAAGGACGGAACTCTTTTGAAAGTTTTGGAGTACGAATCTGAACAAGTAATTTTATCAGTTGCTCATATTCGTCTATGTCTTCGTAGCCATACAGCAGTCTATTTACCATTTCCATATATTCTCTTTGAGCTTCAAGGACTTCACCGCCATTTTCACCTATTCGGTTACGGAGTTCAACTTTGCTGAGAGGGATTTTTTCCCCAATATTCTTATACAACTGAATGTCAGGTCCAACACGTCTGCCATCAGTAATTGAAAATCCCCAGAATTCAATAGGCCTGCCTTTTTTAGCTCGAAGCCCCATACCTATGGTTTGATAATTGCCGGTATCGGGCTTTACAAATTCCATATATAAATATCCCGTATTTTCACTTTTTCCGTTATCTTCCTCACCCAATAGATAATTTTCCAGTTTTCTGGCTCTTGAGCCAAAGGGATCTAGTCTTTCAGGGCTTTTATTTCCATCAAAAAGTAACGGAATAAAGCTCTGCATAGTTACTGATTTACCCGAACCGTTAGAACCTCTGAGTAGCAGCTTCCCATTGTCAAATATAAATTCCTGTTCATCATAATACCAGAAATTTATTAACCCAATTCTATTTATTGTCCATCTGTTTTTAATTTCCTGCATAATGAATTCATACCCCTCACTCCTGATTTTCTTCAATAGAACCATTATTTTTATTCATAAAACTATTCGGATAATAGCCTGTAACCTTACCGCATAACGGCATTATATTTATTTCCCTGCCTGATTTTTCTATCATACTGTAGCCTTCCATAAGCTCTAATACCTGACTGAGCAAATTATCCATACTCATTTCTCTGTACTCTTTACTCCAGCCATGTATATACTTATTTCTACAATTAACTATAATGCTTTCGAACCCTGGTTTCGACAGCTGGATAATATCGTCATCATGTCTTGACAACTTACCTTCTTTAATCATTGCTATAATTTCACTATTAATCTGAAGAACAATATCCGACAGAGTGCTGTTTCCCGGAAAAACCTCCATTTGCTGTCTAGCCGATTCGAAAACAAGTAGCGCTCCGTTTTTATGTACATGAAGACTTGTATCCAAATGTTCTTCTAAATCCTTGATTATCATATTTTTATAATTTTTTATGTAAGCATAATCTGAATCTTCAATGCCTTCGTTATATACTACAGGTGACATTATCAATCTTCTATAAACACGATTTCTTCTTATCCTGCCTCTATCAGCATCAGCCTCAAGCCATTCCTTTACCTCAATATCCTTCCAGTTGTTGTAATTTAAAATATTGGTAGAGAAATTACGAACGAAATATCTTGAAATTCCAGTACTTTCATATAGAACCTCAGTCTCAACTACATCTATGAATTTTCCCTCGTCACCATCATCTATTTTCAAAAGGAGCATAGCTGCAGCAAACCTCATCACCTTTACCAGTGAGCGTCTATGCCTGAATAGAGTCCAATCAAGTTTATCGGTATGGGGCCAAGTGGACTGCATATATTCTGTTACCTGGGATAGTACAAACTGGTCACCGCTGCCCCTGTCCTCAAGAAAAGCCAACAGTAAGCAAAATAGAGCATAATCCATATTTGAATCAAAACTCTCAATACCCATCCATTTTTCCGGACGTCCAGGTATTTTTTCAAGCTTTATTATATATGGATTTATTATCAGCCTGTAGCCAAGTTTTTCTTCAATAAAATCTTTAAACTTGGGGCTTGCATCCTTAATAGCATGATAAAGCTCAGTATTTTTTTCTTTTACAATCCAAAAATTATTAAGTAAAACTTCTAGTTCCTTCATTTACCTCTCCATTAATTGTTTGTACTGGGGTTATATAAGCTCAGATCGCTGTATACTTGTAAAGCTTAGTTTATGCCTTCAAATTATTAAATTCCAAAACATAAGCAGGCATATCTAATTCTCCATCCTCACATTTCAGGACAACTCTAGAATTGTCCTTTGGATTGATTAGTTTAAATATTCTCCCATCTTCAGTTTTGGCTGTTTTATTTGGTGAAGCAACCGCTTTAGCTATCCACTTAAGTAAAGTAATTCGAGCATGTCTTGGAATAACAGGCAGACATTTGAAGTCAATAATAAAGTTATTAGTATAGCTGTCCATTACCATCTTTTCTTCTTCAAGCTGCTTGATATATTTCTCTTTGATTTTGTTTTTTTGTTCAGTTTTGAAGTTTATAGGAGGACGGGAACTCTTTTCACTATACCCTCTAACCTTCGGCCTTATCTCTATAGCTGTAGGTTCTTCATCATAAATGCTGACATTGGAGCTTTCTGTTGTCCTTTCCATACTTCCCTTGATATGCCTGGAATTAAACATTCCAAATACAGTGGCTGATAATTTATGGGCTTCGTCAATTTCATCACAGGAAATAAACATCTCACAAAGCTTTCGGTATTCTTCTCTCCTATTAACTGCGCTGGTACGGCTTTCAGCAATCTGGGAAGCATATCTGGTGATTTTTCTGACTATTTCATTAGTAATATCATATATTTTTGATGCTTCACTTTCCTTTGAGGGTGTACCCATAAACCACTCCTTAAGGTTAAGCCATTTACCGTTTATGCTATCCTGTAAAACCTCATCGCTAACCTCAAGCTCAAGCCTTGGTATGGATTTTTCAAATATAAATGTTTTTTCAAGAATTTCATGTACCATTTCTTCAGAGGTTTGCTGCAAGATACTTTCTATAATATGGGCATTTTTTTGCAGACCTTTAACGAAATCACGAAGATATTCAATCAACGTGTCCTTGTATACTATAAATTCAGAAGTTTTCATCATATCCTCAGCTTTTTTGCTGTAAAAACTTCGGATATAATCCTGATAATTTTGGTTTAACCGCTTGAAATCTGTATTTAAATCCTTCCACCAGGAGGCCACTAGCTTAGGTTCAGCTGATACAATACTATTTATTTTTGAAATATGATCTCTGATTCGCTCAAATAAAGTAGGTTCGAGAGAAGCACCCTCCACAAATAAATTCTCCAGCTTAACAGTCAGCCTTTCTATTTCTACCGAATACTCCGACAGCTGATATCTGAATTGCTTGTTTTTAAATTGCTCAATAGTTGCAGCCCTTGAGGTATCCTGAACGGGTACAAGGTTTCCCCAGGAAACCAGGGTATCTAAATCCTGCTGACACATTTCAAGGGTATATGAAGAAAATAATGTATTCTGATGCAGTTCTTCAAAAACTTCTTCTTTATACATCCAGTACTTTATTTTTTCATACTGAAAATAAAAATATCTTAATATAGACCTGTATCTCCAGCAATTTTCTGCTGACAGGTATTTTGTCTCAGTTATTGGCTTAATTAAAGATGAATTAATATTCATTTCGTGAGCAATCCTTATATTTATAACTTTTTGATTTATTATACCATAAAAACATTACAAAACTTATGAAATGCCTGAGTTATAATAACTATATTAAATGTATTAAGGAAATTCTGGCATGCGCATAAATTCAAAGTCTTTTATTGTCAAGGAAAATCCTTACACTATCCTTGTATTATGCCAGTTACCTACATTTAAGACATTAAGTTGTGTCTTGAAAATTTATATTTTCCTAGACAATAAAAAAAGAACCCTACAATTGGTTCTTTCTTTACCTGTTATTTTTATTTATATTACTGGAACTTTAACTATAACCCCTTAAATAAAGCCACACCCCTACCCTTTAAATATGTGTACGCTAATATGTTTAATATAACTGCAACTACAAACCATAATGACTGGAAAAGGATCAGATTTGAAGGCATTACAGCAGCATATATTCCAACAGGAATTAATATATACAAAAAACCTGAGAATATCGCTATTAATACACTAGCACTCTGCTTTACCGCCGTAACCTGTGTATTCCATTCAAGCTTTGGAAAGTGGAGATTTATTATAAGTCCCATTACAGCTATGAATCCGCAATAGCAGAGACCAACAGCAATACACAGCAGGTATTCAATGAAGGTAAATCTGAAGGCTGCAGCCAGTATTGTAGAGCATATTACAAGTATCGGCGCAGTTACAACAATATTCAGCAGTATTTTGCTGTTAAAAATATCTATTACCTTTAAAGGTAATGACTTTATAATCCAAAGATTTTTACCTTCAAGTGAAATTGATGGTGATGTCGTGCAGGTCAGCGATACACACATTGCCATAGCCAGGGTTACCAAAAGAGAAATCGGGATATTAATCGGCATAATATTAAGCATGGTTGTAACCTTTGAGCCATTAATAATAAGCAACACGGTTATAAGCGGCATCATAATAGCTCCAAAGCCGGTATTTATGGCATATATATAAGATGAAAAATAAAAACTCAACTCTTTTTTAAATAATGCCACAGCTGTTGTTTGTACATTAAGCTCGGTCATTTTGTAGTTTGAAGCCTTATACTTTTCCTGCATACTTGAATTTATCGCTTTAAAACTCTTGGAAAAGAGCAGGATAAAGGCTGCAAAAACTATAACTGAGATAAAAGAAAATATTAGCAATGAAGCAATATTTAAACTCACAAGGGCATCCGTATATAGTCCAAAAGGATAATAAACTGCTTTTAAAGATCTGATAGAGTTAACGAGATTTTCGATTTTTGAAGTTGTAAGTGAATTTAGTGAAAACATCCCAACCATGAATAAAGCAAGTGCTACAAAGGATCCAATAATTAAGAGCAGATTTGTATGCCTTGATTTTGAGGATATCTTTCCCAGCAACAGAGACAGCAGAGACCCCAAGGTTAACGGAACCAAGCTGGACAGGGTCAGTATCAATAACGCTGCCAGATAGTACGCAGCTCCCTGAGAAGTCTTGATTCCGTACACCATCAGGTACGGAAAACCCAAAAGCAAAGATAAGCCTATATTTGTAATCACTATCATAAATAGTTTACTTACTAATATTGCCGTCCTTGATACAGGCAGGGACATTAGTAGGTCAAAATCCTTAAATGCAAACAAATATCCTGCTCCCTTATATATGGACATAAAAAGACATAACAGCATTGACAGGGCTACACCGATAATAATAAGTACATCCTTCATATCCTTTTCCACAAGAAAGTCAGATATTACCCAGGCATACAAAGTCATCTGCGAAAATATTATTAATATAACAAAAAGTATCAAACCCGCAAAAAGGCCAGCCTTAAGTCTTTCGCCCTTTGACATGCTTTTCTGTAATTTATTTATACCTGATGAATTTATTAATTGCGATTTTATAAGAAGTATTGTATTATTCATGATTTATCAACTCCAAAAATAATTCTTCAAGGGAACTGTCGCCTTTAACCTCATCAGTCCTGCCGCAGGCGACGAGTTTTCCTGACTGGATTATGGCTATTTTATTACAGAGCTTTTCTGCCACCTCCAGGACATGAGTAGAAAAGAATATAGCTCCTCCTTTATCGCACAACTCTTTCATGAAACCTTTTAGAGTATGGGAT
Organism: Bacillota bacterium; assembly: GCA_023412635.1. GTDB lineage: Bacteria > Bacillota > Clostridia > Acetivibrionales > DSM-1351 > Ruminiclostridium. The sequence continues at coordinate 2,667 of JAEYNI010000131.1, read as the reverse complement.
GCCTTCGGGTCAAGTCCCACAAAGGGTTCATCCAGAACTAACAGACTTGGGTTATGAATGAAAGCCGATATTAAGGCCAGCTTCTGCTTCATACCGTGAGAGTAAGCCGAGATCATATCTCCAAGGCTTGAGGTTAGTTCAAAGGCATCAGAATATTTTTTTATTGCCTCTTCCCTCTCCTTTTTGGGTACTGTGAATATATCTGCAATAAAGTTCAGGTACTGGATACCAGTCATATTTTCGTACAGGTCGGGATTGTCGGGAATATAAGCCATAGTCCTTTTACACTCGATATCATGAATTTTAATTGATTTTCCGCCAACCAATATTTCTCCCTCATTAAAATCCAAAAGTCCAGTAACACATTTTATTGTTGTGGTCTTACCGGCGCCATTATGACCTATGAAGCCGAATATATCTCCCGGATTGACTTCAAGGGACAATGAATCTACTGCCTTTTTACCATTTTTATATGTTTTTGATAGGTTTTTTATTTTAAGCATCTTTTACCTCTTTCTATCTTTTCTTATAACCGTAAAATAGTATACAATAAGCGGAAGGGGAAAGTTTGATATACCCCATATCCCCCACAACCAAGGGAACCTTCCTCTTTTCTGCGCATCTAAGAATATCCATACTCCCTGACAGAAGACGAATAAAACAATTGTCACTACTAACCAGACAGGGGGATTATCTAGAAGTTCATATAAGCTCATTTCTTTTCCTCCTCATTAAAAGAAGCAGTACTGCAGGGACTGTCAGCAGTAATCCCTGGATAATTATAAATGCCAGTGCTGACATTTGATAAACTATGACCAGTACTGCAATGATAGCCAGTGCAGTACAGCTGAACATTGCGAGCTGTCTGTTATTCCTGGCTTCAATCCGGGCCTGCTCATCCGATACAAAGTTAACAATATTTATTAATTCAGGTGTAGCTACTGAAATATCCTCTATCTTTTTTGATATTTTCTTTAATTCATATTCAATTTTTTCATCCTCGCTCATAGTTTTCCAGCTCCCTTCCAATATTTTTTATTGCATTTGATATTCTGGATTTAACGGTTCCAGTTGGTATTCCAAGGGTTTTTGCTATGGCTTCGTAGGAATAGTCAAAGTTGTATTTTAGTACCAGAGGCGCTTTAAGCTTTGGAGAAAGCTTGTTAACTGCCTGAATTAAATCATCGTTACTAAACAAATTATCAATTTCATTGGTATAGTCTTCAGGTAGTAACAGAGTGCTGCAATAGTTGTCAAATAATTTTTTTCGCTTTATTCCTGTCAGCCAGATATTCTTCGCTATGCTTATCAGCCATGTACTTATAGAGGCCTTCTTTTCATCATAGAGTCTTATTTTTTCTACTGCCCTGACCATAACTTCCTGTGTGATGTCCTGGGCTTCTTCTCTATTGAGGGTAAGCTTAAGGCAGTATTTGAATATAATACTGTAATTCGCCTGCAATAATTGAGCCATAGCGTATCTATTACCCTCCCTGGCAGCCGTTGCCAGGTATTCATTTGTATCCCCCAGACTCATCACCTTCTTTTTAAAGTGTTCTACTAGTTATACTTTTATCATATTGAATTTGTTCACTTTTTTAAAGAAATATTTTTGAGTTTTTATGATAGTAACCATGAAACTCAGACTTCATTTACTTGTACTTTTGAAAATAAATGAATGTGCCCTTTTAAAGCCTTGATAGGAAAGAATAATTAAGATTGGATATATCGGATATAAATATCGGGATTTTATCTCCCAAACAAGATAGAAAGCCATTATTCCAAGAACAATTAACACCAATAACAATTGTTCGAATTTTTGTGATAATAATTCTTCAAGTAATCCGAAAATGATAAATACATACATAAGAAAGTTGATGGTATACAGCAGCCAATTCATTCCGCTCCTGTATATGGAATCATCTTTAAATAAATTCGTTGCAAAGGTCCTGTATTCGTAGCCGCCATGTCTTGGGCCTTTTCCTCCCAAAGTATTAACATCATTGCCCAGTCCATATCTTTCAATCTGATAAGTACCCTCAGTCCAGGTCCAGAGGAGTTTTTTATAGTAATGCGATAGTAATCCGCCTATAGTTGCATTTGAAGCTTTTCTTATTATTGATTCCTTGAATAACTTTTCACTTTGTTGCTTATTGTGTCCGGCGTCAACACAATATATCCTATAACTTCTGAAATCATCCCAAAAACCAATTTTATCGAAATTTAACCCCATGTTCAGCCACATATGCACAGGTGCAGAATTCTCCTTAACAGACCCGCTTATAATATTTGCCTTCTGTAAATAATAGTTCTGGGTAAAGCCCGGGATATTAATGGATAAAATCAGTATTACTACAGCTACTGATATTAGCTTTGGTTTAAGGGTATTTATATTTAAAATAATGTATATAATGGACGCTATAAGAATTATTAAGCCGATACTTCTAAAATAATTACCTATTGCTAACAACACTGAAGAAATTACCAAATATTTAATAGCCCTGGTTTTGACAAATTTAATCATAAAATATATGGAGCAAGTAAAAAAAGCTGTGGATATAGTGTCGTTATATATGAGATTACTCATAAATATACCGGGGATATATGTTGCCGCAAAGAATAATATTCCGTAATCCTTTTCCCCGGATTTACAGCTGATTAATTTAT
>JAEYNI010000073.1 GCA_023412635.1 Bacillota bacterium | reverse complement strand
TACCTCACAAAAAAGGTGAGAAGTTTGACCCTCAAAAATCAATTGAGGAAATTGGAAAGACTGCACTTTTAACCTTCCAGGAAGTTGATAAGAACAAGGTGGATGAAAATGGACACTATATTCCTGCAGACCCTACCAAGGAAGATGAGAAAAAAAGAATAATTTTACAAGGTAACGATATTGTTGATGCAACGACAGAACCTTCGCAGGAAGGCGCAGGCTTTGTAGTCGCACTGAAACTATCAGATGAAGGTTCAAAGAAATTCGCCGAGGCTACAGCAAGACTCGTAAACGAACCTATTGCAATATATATGGATAATGAGCAAATAAGTGCACCTGTTGTTTCTCAGGCAATCACCGGAGGTTCTGCAATAATAACACTAAATGGAACTCCTGTTGACCAACAGAAAGACGAAGCCAAGGAATTGGCAGGACTTATTAAATCCGGTGCTCTACCCTTTAAGCTAGAAGCTAAGCAGGTACAGAATATAAGCCCAATGCTGGGTTCAAATGCACTTGCTGTAAGTGTGGAGGCACTTGTTGTCGCTTTTGTATTAATATGCATTTATATTACTTTATACTATAGATTACCTGGACTAATCGCAAGTATTGCATTATTCCTTCATACAATTATGGAACTGTTGGCATTGTCATGGACAGGCATTACTGTGACGTTGCCAGGTATTGCGGGTCTTATCCTTACAATAGGTATGGGTGTTGATGCCAACGTAGTTATTTTTGAAAGAATTAAAGAAGAGATAAGAAGCGGAAAAACTCTTAGATCAGCTATAGATGTCGGTTTTAAGAGGGCGTTTACTGCCGTACTTGACGGTAATGTAACAACCCTTATTGCAGGTGCCGTTTTATGGAAATTCGGTACAGGCCCTATACAGAGCTTTGCATACACTTTGATCATAGGTGTTGTTTTGAGTTTCATAACAGCTGTAACTGCAACCAGAATAATGCTGAAGGCTGTAGCAGATATGGATATAGCTAAGCATCCCTGGCTTTATGGTGTAAAGAAAAAGTTAAAGGAGGGAAATGCAAATGCCTAATATAGATCTATATAGTAAAAGATATATTTTCTTTATCCTTTCTGCGATAATTATGATTGCCGGGATCATTGCCTTTTTTACTATGGGCTTTGAGCTAGACATCCAGTTCCAAGGAGGAACTGTTATCGAAATGAGAGCTAACGAGGATACCTTCAATGGTACTAATGATCAGGAGATAACCTCAAAAGTGAATGAATTGGTTGAGAAAACACTAAATAAATCTTCAATGGTACAAAAAACCTCTTCCTATGACATTGATACAAATACGACCTTTGATGTTATCAAGATAAGCATCGGTAGTGCCGAAACTCTCACAAGTGATGAGATAGTCAATGTGGAAAATGCCATAGTTAAAGAGCTTAATCTTACTGCTGAAGAACCAGTTGTAAATGAAGAAAGTGTCGAACCCTTTATTGGTAAGGAAATTAGTCAAAATGCTGTTAAGGCCGTTTTAATAGCAGCTGTTCTTATTATCCTGTATATTTGGTGGAGATTTAAGCTGGTGTCAGGGCTTTCAGCCGGTGTTTTCGGTGTTGTTGGACTCCTCCATGATATAGGTGTAATGATCACAGTGTACCTGATATTCAGAATTCCTGTAAATGATTCTTTCATTGCGGCATTGCTTACGATCTTCGGATTCTCAATGAATGATACTGTTATCATTTATGATAGAATTAGAGAAAATACCAGGTTATTAAGAAAAGTACCATTCCCTGAGTTGGTTAATACCAGTGTTATTCAGACTTTAAACAGATCCATAAATACGACAGTAACTGTTTTGATGGCGGTTATCACTGTTTATGTTTTCGCAACAGTAAATAACATTGAGCCAATTAAGGAATTCAGCTTTCCTATGATTATTGGTCTATTTAGCGGAACCTATTCAACAATATTTATAACAACTCCATTGTGGGTAATGTTCAAGGAACACCAGAAGAAAGCAAAAGTTGTTAAGGCATCATAATCAGCTAGAAAAGCAGAATAATAATTTGTAATGTAAGGATGAAATTGGTTGAGCATAAATAAAAAAACCAGGGGCCCGCCCCTGGTTTTTTTATGCGTCCCTGAGAATCAGAGATGCTATTTGAAATACTACTTTATGCTTATAAGGCTTCTAGACTAAAAATATTCGCAATTCAGGGAATATGAATAACCCTGCGATATTTTAAAGAAAAATAAAAAGAACCTGCCGTGGGTATAACCCTTTCGAGGTTCTATGTCTTATTATTTGTGTCTTTCAAAAAATTAACTTATTTTGATCTCTTCTTAATAATAATATCAATTACCAACGAAGCAATTACAAATTCAGCCATTACAAAAATGCTGTTGGTTATAAGAGTAGTTGTTGTAAATTCAAATACGCTACTGAAGTTATCGCTGGTTTTATTAATAACAAACAATACAGTACCTATGGCTAATAGGGCTAAAGTAGCCGGAATAGCATATTTCAGCATTTTTTTCGGGAATTCTGCCATGTCACAAATTGCAGAATTCATAAGCTTAATAAGGTTATACTTTGTTGATCTGTTAGTTTGTTTGCTTTCCATGGAATACCCCCCCTAATAATAGACTAATAAGTTAAAATTGAGTACCTCAATTTTTGATATTTTCTGTAATATATATAAGGTAATATAATCCTTCTACAGTGGAAAAATTATATTTAAACCAATGTCTTAGTAACTTAGCTGAAAAATGACTTGGTTCACGTAAAATATTAACACCTACGGAGACCAAATTCAATGTAAATAATTGATAATATTTCATACTTCGACACCATAATTACAGACTTTGGAAGTAATTTATGTAAAGTGGTCGAATTAGCTAAAAACTTTTGTGTAGATGAGAAGTAAGGCAATATATTATAATTACGCTATAACATTCGTGTAGGACAAATGGCGACTAATTTTATATGTGCTTAAGCACGTGAATGGAGGTTAGCTTGAAAGACTTCGCTAATGCTCGTCTTCCAAACTAACCTATGAATTTATGGCCGTGCGAAATATACAAAATATTTATCAAATACTAAAGTCTTTGCAAAGACTTGGTATTGCAAAGACTTGGAAAGCGCACATGGCCAATTAACCTCCTTTATTCGCCGCATAGCGGATATTGGAGTGTACACATTTCATTACATTTTGTGGCCGCTGAGCGGCTCAAAGCCCTAAAGGGCTTAGGAGGTTAATATGGAACTGGTCTGTTCAAAGAAACTTGAAATTAATGAAGCTGTGCAATACGATTGTAAGGAACTTAATCTTGATTATTATTTAGTATCTTGTGAAACTGACAATTCATATACATATGGAATTCAGATAAACTTGACTAAAGACAGCGGTGAATCAGAAACAGCAGTTATAAATGACGTTCTACCTTCAAAGGCTCATACAATGGAGATTATAAACCTTATGTATAAGAATTCGGTTACTCCTGTAAGTGCGAAGGATGTAATATATGACTGTATAGCCTGATAAAATTACAATATTAAACATATAGAGAGTATACTTGAAGGTCTTATTGAAGAAATATTCCTTTGAGTATACTTTTTTTATTAAAAAAGAAGGAATATTAATAATAATGTCGAACAATTATTAAGTCAATTACTCTAGGATAATATTATAATAAGGCTCTGGTGTAATTGGCTGAAGTTTTGTTAGTAGAAATAAATAGCGGTATATATGTTTATAATATTTGATAATTTGATTATCAAACCAGATTGGAATGTAGTGCATAATGGCATATTTATTTCCTGAGGATCTAATTGAGGAAATTCGAGTTAATAATGATATTGTTGAAGTAATCTCCGAGTATGTTAAGTTGGA
>JAEYNI010000058.1 GCA_023412635.1 Bacillota bacterium | reverse complement strand
ACCAAAACCTTTTGCAATACAGTAACATCATTTTTGTTATTACTATTCCCAACCTTCAACAGCCAGCTCTCGTTTTCGTTCTTGGAAGTTCTTTCATATCCCTGACTAATTAAAGTATCTATTGTTTGAGTATTATCAGCATCAACTTCTGCTACAGTACCGCTCTTCGGTTCCCATAGCCTTATTTTACGTTTTCCCTGTAATTTCTTGTCAGCAGTCATTTGGATAATACTGCTATTTACCGAGTTCGACACTATACGGGGGTTTTCCTCTATTTGTATTTCAACATCTAGACTTTCTTTCTCAGCCTTACCGCCCATAAGTTCAGCTTCTTTTTCAAGCTTATCGTCTTCGTTAATAGCCAAGCCGGATTTCATCTGCAGAGTGGGCTGGACTCTGCCCTGCCTTTGCTGAACTGCATGCCAGCCTTCGTGAGGAATATATTTTTCCTGTCCCGGCGCTATATGTATTTCATTTCCCTGAGTATATGCAAGAGCTTCTAATTGCTGAGGTTTGTCAGAATTCTTATGAACCTCGACATCAGAAAGGCTGACACCCGATATTTTTTCAAGTGAATTCTGTAATGCTTGTGGTAACCGTGATTTGGGTTGTGGAGTACCCTCTTGATTCCTCTGTGCATTTGTTACTTGCCCTTCTTTTGGGTTTTCACCTGGATTTTTCTTCTGAATCGCTTGTTGAATGATATTTTGATTATACTGAGCAAGTGTTACTTGCTTATTTTCTCCAGGTACCCCCAGCTTCTCAAGCTGTTTTTTGATGCTTTGCTTTCTTAATAAAATACATTGCATCAATATACCCAACGGATCTCTGAAGCAATAAAACCTCGTCCGGTAATATTAAATCCGGGTTAGCAAGAATTAACTTCATAATCATTCTGTAGTCGTTTGATCTGACATGAAGTTTTCTTGTTTTCTTTTCCGTAGTGGATGTTTTTTTCTGTGAATTTGGTATTTTTCCCGTGCTATATGGGTCGGGTTTCTTTTCCGGCGCCATTCTGGTGTACATTTTATTCATTTCAATTATTCACTCCAAAATGATATTTAGCGGTAACAGTCAAAAATACATGTCAGTATTATCAACTTCTACATATAAAGTAAATTCTGACGTGAAGTTAACAACCTTATACTCTAAAGCAAGGCAATAGATGCTCACCTCTTCTATGAAAATTGACAGTAATTGCGCACTGTAAAATCCGATAGTCTGTGTTAATATTATTTAATGACCCTTGGTATTGAATTTTTAATTATCCTATGGTAAAATACACAATACAAGAACAAATGTCACCCGTTGGCGGACAAATTATAAAAACGATACAGTATACATTAGTGAATATATGAAATAAATTAATGAAATTTAATAATATATATTTAGCATGTGTATTAAACAGATCAATAACAGATTAATTGGATTGGAGGCATATGTAATGTCAAAGTTAAAGGTGGGTATTATTGGTGGAACAGGTATGGTTGGACAGAGATTTATTTCTCTTCTTGAAAATCATCCATGGTTTGAGGTAGTTTCAATAGCAGCAAGTGCTAACTCAGCAGGAAAAACATATGAGCAGGCTGTAGGTGGCAGATGGAAAATGTCAACTCCAATGCCCGACAGCGTTAAAAATATTGTTGTTAAGGATGCATCAATAAATGTAAAGGAAATATGTGCAGAAGTTGATTTCGTTTTTAGTGCGGTTGATATGAAAAAAGACGAAATTAAAAAACTTGAGGAAGAATATGCAAAGAACGAAACTCCTGTTGTTTCGAATAACTCCGCCCACAGATGGACTCCGGATGTTCCGATGCTTATTCCTGAAATTAACTCCGATCATGTTAAGGTTATTGACAGTCAAAGGAAAAGATTGGGGACCAAAAACGGCTTTATAGCTGTTAAGCCAAACTGCTCCATTCAGAGCTATGTTCCTGCTTTGGACCCATTGAGAAGATTCGGAATTAAGAACGTAGTTGCCTGCACTTATCAGGCCATATCAGGTGCTGGAAAGAACTTCTCTGACTGGCCTGAGATGATTGATAACGTTATCCCCTACATTGGCGGAGAAGAAGAAAAAAGTGAGCAGGAGCCTTTAAAAATATGGGGTTCTGTTCAGAATGGAGAAATTGACAAGGCAAATTCCCCTGTAATTACTACCCAATGCATAAGAGTACCAGTAACAGACGGTCATCTGGCTGCAGTTTTTGTTTCCTTTGAGAACAAGCCCTCTAAGGAAGAAATACTCAAGATTTGGGAAAACTACAGCGGTGAACCTCAGACTCTTCAACTTCCAAGTGCTCCAAAGCAATTTGTTAAGTATTTTGAAGAAGAAAACAGACCACAGACCAAGCTGGACAGAGATATTGAAAACGGAATGGGTGTCACTGTCGGAAGACTTCGTGAGGATCATATGTATGATTACAAGTTCGTATGTCTTTCCCACAATACCGTGCGCGGTGCCGCCGGGGGTGCTGTTTTAATGGCTGAATACCTTAAAGCAAAAGGATATATACAAGCCAAATAATTAAGGATATATACAAGCCAAATAATTTAGTAACATAATATACCTAAAAATACTATGGAGAATATATAAATATTTTATGTGTAAAGGAAATTGTTATTTTTAACAATTTCCTTTATTATGTTTAAATAAATGCTTAAATTTGCCGATAAACACCATATACTAATAGGCGGAACTATTCAGTGTCTTGGGTATTTAGTCCGGCTTTTTTTATTTATATATATAGTGTATAATTATTATGTCAATGTTCATAAATCAACAAATGAATAAGCCTATATTTAGTACGGCATTCATATACACAAGGAGAGCAACTATGAGCATAAAACCCGATTTTTCAGGTCAGTACTCATCCAACCAGGGTGAGCTCTTAATATGTGAGGGAGACAGGACCTCCTCTATAGTATTGCTG
>JAEYNI010000054.1 GCA_023412635.1 Bacillota bacterium | reverse complement strand
TACAAGAACACCGCCAATAATAATTATTGTAAGTGAAAGTGTACCTGCAAGTGTATCAATTATTGGTAAATACTTTGACCATACATTTGCCGAATCCATGTTTTTCTGCCGGTAGGCCTCATTTTCCCTGTCAAACTTATCAATTTCAATTTTTTCAGTTGCAAAGGCTTTAATAACTCTATTACCGCTGATATTTTCCTGAACTACCGAATTCAGCCTTGAAAACTGCTGCCTTATAGCAGAAAACGTTGGTCCTACTTCACTGGCCAGTTTTATTGCCGCCCAGGCAAGAAACGGGATTACCACAAGCATAACCAGAGTAAACTGCCAATTGATTGTAAAAAGTAATGCAACAGCAAATATAAAGATTACAGCATTCTCAAAGACCATGTAAATGACCCATGCAATAAAGTGGCGGACAGTTTCCATATCACCTGTCATCCTAGCCATAATATCCCCTGTTCTTGTGGTGTCAAAGAACCGGAAATCAAGTTCCTGCAGCTTTTGGTACATATTTTCTCTTATTGCCATATAAGCACCCTGAGAAACTTTCTCAAAGTTGATCTGATATGTAAATCTTATGATAGCTTTTGCTGCTACAGTACCAATGATTATTGCAGCCAGAGGTAACAATATATCCTTCTGTCCCTGCTTTATTACTTTATCAACAATGATACCTGATGCATACGGAGAAACCATACTTAAAGCCGACGCAGCAAGGACCATAAGTAAGCTTACAAAAATCCGGAGTTTATATCTCTTTATATATCCCCAAACCCATTTTACATTTTTCATAATTAATAATCCCTTCAATTTTAAGTTGCTTAGTTTAATTATAGTGAGTAAACCTTTTGAGGAAATGGATATTCTTTACCTGGTGATGGATATTTTTATCCTTTGTTCGCTACTGTTCTGTCAATGTTTTTAATTGGAATCACTCCGACTTTGTGTTAATATAGGAAATGTATTGTATACAAGATTATTCAAATAATTATGTATTATAGGTATTTTCAGCTGTTTATGAATATTATATCTTAGCTATGCTACAGTTTATATCACACTATATATATTTGTATATATTTGATTAATTTAGTTGTTGTTTTGTATGTTATGTTTATTTAAATCAATTAGCAATAGGAGTGATTTCTTTGTGTATGCCCGAAGTAAGAGCTGAGTGTTTTAATCCAACCCTACTGTATGCATTTAATAGCATAGTCAGCTGTAAGTGTATTTTAAATTATCACTCACATGATTTCACTGAAATCAAGGTTGTTTTGTCAGGTAATTTTACATATCTCATAGACGATGTAAAGTATGAAGTCGGTAAGGGTAATATATTAATTATGAGACCAGGAGTAAAACACCTTAAGGTTATCCCCGAAGGTGTTCATGTTGAAGAATTCAATTTTGGGCTTGATAACTTCCAGATAAAAAATCTGCCTCCGAATTTTCTTATGGAGCCTGATTCAGAACATTTTTATACCATGCCTCTGTACTTGCCCGATATATTAAAATGTATAAATGAGACTCTGGCAGAGCAGGAGAAAAACGAGCCTTTCTGTGATCTTGTGATTAAAGCCAATATCCTTAAGCTGACCGCTCTGTTGTATAGGGGAATGAATGCCAATAAGGACAAGTCTGTGAAATCCAGGCTTAATATTACAACCTCAGAAAAGACCCATATAGTAAATGAGATATTGCAGTATCTCAGTCAAAACTATATGAAGCAGATATCCTTGTACAGGCTTGCCCACAACATGTATCTCAGCCCTGTTTATATTTCAAAGATATTCAAGGAGGAAACCGGTGAATCTCCGATAAATCATCTTATTCGCATCCGCCTGACAAAAGCCAACGAACTGCTTAACAAGGGCAATATGCCCATCAAGACGGTTGCCAGAAATGTGGGCTATGAGGATGCATATTACTTCAGCAAGTTATACAAAAAATACTATGGCATCCCTCCGTCAGTGGAGAAACGTGCAAATATTCAGGTAATAAGTTAAAAAGAGTGTGTTGTAAACGGTTGTATTAATATTGTGTAATAAAATCAGTTAGTAGTACGAAGGACAACTTGGATAAATGTGGAAGTATGGTTAAAAACAGCTATAGAAATATTCCGACTGACTATTTCTATAGCTGTTTAGTGTCCGACATATTTATCTAAGTTTGTACGGTAGTACAACTAATATTTGTTTGTCACATATATTAATCCATACTCTTTTCAACAAATCTCTTTTTTATCCGAGTGCCACGTCTAATATCATCATTATGGTAAACCCTAATATACAGCCTGCCGTGGCCAGATGTGTACTTTCATGGGAGCCGCTTTGCGCCTCCGGAATGAGTTCCTCAACCACAACATATATCATCGCGCCGGCAGCAAATGCCAGTGCATAGGGCAGTATCGGTTTTATAAACATTACAAGAGCAGCTCCCAGCACACCTGCAATGGGCTCAACAATTCCCGAAGCCTGCCCGTAAAAAAAGCTTTTCCGGCGCGAAAGTCCTTCACGTCTCAGCGGAATGGCTACTGCGGCTCCCTCGGGAAAATTCTGTAAGCCGATACCTATAGCAATTGCCACAGCAGACATCAGCGATCCATCACCTATTCCGCCTGCAATAGCTCCAAAAGCTACTCCGACTGCAAGTCCTTCCGGAATGTTATGCAGAGTTATGGAGAATACAAGCAAAATACTTCTTTTAAGATGAGTAGAAATACCTTCACTTTCCCCATCCTTGGAGTTGAGATGCATATGAGGAATAATCCTGTCTGCAAGATATAAAAATGCTGCTCCACCAACAAATCCGATTGCTGCAACCAACCATGCAGGTATTGGAGCATCCTCAGCCATTTCAATTGCAGGTGCAAGGAGTGACCAGAAGCTGGCGGCAATCATAACGCCTGCTGCAAATCCCAACATTGTGTTTAAAACCCGCTTGTTAATTTCTTTAAAAAAGAACACCATTGCCGCACCGAGAGCTGTTAACGCCCAGGTCATAAGAGTAGCCAGCAGGGCCATAAAAATGTGATTTTGTTCGCTGATCCATTCAAACACTAGCTTTACCATCCTTCGTCCGTATTCTTTTCATTTATTCCCTATTTTTCAAAGGATAAACGTGTATATCAAAAATATTACTATTTAAATTCTTTTTCTAAAATTTCCGAGTTAAATCAAAAAAAATGCTATAAGTCAAATTTTATTTTGTTGTTATTTTATGTCAACCTTTTAAAGGCCAATCCCTTTCACAGCAAGGGTTATCCACTGTTTATTAGAATTCTTGTAACCCCACGCTCAAGCCGCTTGGTATAAATTGGGGGGTTGTTTATCCAAATGCTAAGTGTTAACATAATGTTCATACCCCGGTAGCAACTAAATTATTACGCTGAATTAAAACATTGAACAGAAGCAACGTCAAAAACGCTGATTATGGACATGAAGAAAGCACGTAAAATTTAAACTAATGGAGGTAACAATGAAAAATAAAAAAACAACAGTAATATCAACTATCGCGGCAACTGCAATAATTGTATCAATTTTTGCGTTTAACAGCAATGCATTTGAATTAAAAGGCAGAACTATTGGGGTAAATAATCCGGTAGAAGCCAGTACTTCTAATACTGTAAGTACAGAAACCGGCAATAAGCAAACTTCAGTTTCAGCTGCATTAGCTGCATCCCCAGAATCAGCAAAGCAAACGAATAAGGCTGATGATAAGCAAAGTACTTCACAGAATACCTCACAAGGTGCAAAGAAAGTTTCAAATGATAGTACTCAAATAGAGAAAGTTCTCCAAACGGTAAGCCAAAAAACAGCTGAACCTGAGGCATCAAACGTAAGTACTTCAGTTATAAAGAACTCAGAGAATTGCTCAAATACAGCTGCACCTACGGCGTCAAAAGCAAGTACTTCTGTCTCAAAGAATTGTTCAAATGCGAATTTAGCAGGAATCTCAAATAATCAGCAGGCAAACATCAATTCTTTATTAGAAAAATTGAAGGATATTAATAAATCCTATTCCTGTAACCTACCAACTAAAATTACAGACAAATTAACCTCAAATAGTGGATCGACTTCAAAGCCTGTCACAAGTAATTCAACAACAGCCAAGCCTTCTACTGATACAGAAAAACCGGCTTCAAATACTACTTCAACGCCGTCAACTAGCACAGCATCAGGGGATTACAGTGCATTTCAAAAGAAAGTAGTTGAGCTGGTTAATGCAGAAAGAGCAAAAGCAGGTCTTAATGCATTAAAGATGAACACAGAACTAAGCAAGGTCGCAACACTTAAATCTCAGGATATGGCTAAAAACAATTACTTTGACCATAATTCACCGACCTACGGTTCACCTTTTGATATGATGAAGAAGTTTGGAATAAGCTACAGAACTGCCGGAGAAAATATCGCAATGGGACAGACAACTCCCGAACAGGTCATGAACGGCTGGATGAATTCATCAGGACATAGAGCAAATATTCTTAAAGCATCCTTTACTGAAATCGGTGTAGGTATTGCAAAGAACTCCAGCGGAAGATTGTACTGGACACAGCAGTTTATAGGTTAATGGGCTTTAGCCTGAAACCATCAACTTGATCCTTGATTAGTTTCAAGTATTAATATAGACAACTAGGGTATAATAAATAGATTTGGCGTAAGTGCAAGTCGGAGTATCTCCGACTTGCCTTTTTTCTTTTAAGCCATTTTTTTACTTTCCCATATTTCCATATAAGCCGTATAAAAACCGGATAAAAATTGAACACCATCCCTTCATCCCTGTACCAAATATTGGTATAATAAGATTAGACTTTATGCAAAAGTATAGAGAATAATTTTTTGGAGGGTGATATTTTTGAAAAAAAAACCTGGAGCAGCTTTCTGTTTGATTCTATATTTTATACTCATATTTATAGTTATACTTAGAATTAATGTTTTTGCTACAGATAAAATTAATTTCGATGAGCTTGAAAACTATATTTTGCCTAACAGCAGTAAAAATATTGTTATTGAAGCGGATCTGTTTAATTTAAGCCAAAGCGAAATAGATACAGCTAGAAACGAGATATATGCAAGACATGGTTATATTTTTAAAAACGAGAATTATGCAGTTTATTTTGCAGGAAAGCCCTGGTATAAGAAAAATCCCAAGTTCAAGGAATCTCAATTAAGTAAAATTGAGAAGAAAAATATACAATTTCTCTATTCCTATTCAGCCAGACTGAGTAAAAACTTTATGAAGATTTCAAAAACACAATGTTCTATCGACCTTAACGGCGACGGGATTAAAGATGTAATTAAGCTTGACTGTCGCATGGGAGATGACCAATTTGAATTATCAGTTAATGGCAAGACTGTTTCAGGCTCCGGAGATAATCTTGATGGCATCATGTACATAACCGATATTGACAATAAAGATAACTATAAAGAGATCGCTATTACCGAATCGGGGCCCAGTAGTGATCATATGACTTCCTTCTATTATTATGATGGCAACCGAGTTGTATTCATGGGTAAAGTACAAGGCTCGGAATACTCGATAAAAATAAACGGTACAGGTAAATTCAGTACAAAAACAAGAGGCTTGATTCTCCAAACCTGGTTCTATACTGATGAATATAAGTTATCTTCCGCACATAAGCTGATCCATCTACCAGAGAAATACAGAAAAATGAATACCATAGTCACAGTTAAGAAGCAACTGGAACTTCAGAAATCTCCTGCCGCTTCAACCCCCGTACTGACATTGCAAGTAGGAGAAAAAGTAATCCTTACTGACACCGATAATGTAGAATGGTGTGCAGTTGAAACAGCAAATGGACAAAAGGGCTGGTTCAATATAGTTGATCTGTCCAAACCCAACTCGTTTCCGCAGGATTACTTTGAAGGACTCTGCATGGCAGATTGATATTGAGTAAAGTTTTTTATTAATTAAAGGTCCTTGCCTTCTTTTAGTAAATCCCTTATCTCAGAAAGTATCTGAAGTTCAGGCGAAGCTGCTGGGGTTTCCGGCTTCTCCTCTTCCTTCTTTTTTCTTCTCAAAATATTTATCATTTTGACCATACAGAAAACGACAAACGCGATAATAATAAAATTAATAACCTGCTGAATAAATGCTCCATAATATATTGCAACTTCGGGCTTGTCGCCAGCTGCTTCTGCAAGTGTCCATTTGAAATCGGAGAAATTAATTCTGCCTATCAAAAAACCTATACCTGGCATAACCACCTGGTTTACCAGTGAATTGACAATAGCCGTAAAAGCAGAGCCAATGATAATACCAACAGCCAGGTCGATAACATTTCCCCTGGATATAAATTCTTTAAACTCAGCTATAAATTTTTTCATATAATACAGTCCCTTAACCCTTTATAATATATTAATAAGTAAAATATAAATATATATTTCTTATTAATAATTATATGCAAAAAACGCAGAAAATTGCAAGAAAAAAGCACCCTGAGGCGCTTTTTTTGTTAACCAAGAATTTTTTTCAAATCTGCATCCGGGGTTGATACAGGACTGATATTGTAGTTTTCCACCAGTATGTTAAGAACATTTGGAGAAATAAATGCCGGTAGAGTAGGCCCGAGGTAAATGTTCTTAATACCGAGGGAGAGCAGGGTTAAGAGAATGCATACTGCCTTCTGTTCATACCATGATAGTACTAGTGACAGGGGCAATTCATTTATATCGCATTCAAAAGCTCCTGCAAGAGCAGACGCAACTTGAATTGCGCTGTAAGCGTCATTGCACTGTCCCATATCCATTATTCTTGGAAGACCGCCAATTTCTCCAATATCAAGATCGTTAAAACGGAATTTACCACAGGCAAGTGTTAAAATGACAGTATCCTTTGGCGTCTTCTGTACAAATTCGGTATAGTAGTTTCTGCCTACTTTTGCACCATCACATCCTCCAACCAGGAAGAAATGTTTTATAGCTCCAGCCTTTACTGCATCTATAACCTTATCTGCTACCGAAAGCACTGTGCCTCTTGCAAAACCTGTAGTTACAGTATCTCCTCCGTTAATACCTGTCATCCTCCGGTCTTCTGCATAACCACCCAATTCAAGAGCTTTATTTATAACAGGTGAGAAATCCTTGTTATCATCAATATGAATCATTTCAGGGTAAGCAACAACCTCTGTTGTAAAGACTCTGTCATGATAGCTTGGTTTTGTCGGCATCAGGCAGTTTGTTGTAAATAATACGCTGCCTGGAATATTGTCAAATTCCTTCTGC
The DNA here is from genome assembly GCA_023412635.1 of Bacillota bacterium. Classification (GTDB taxonomy): domain Bacteria; phylum Bacillota; class Clostridia; order Acetivibrionales; family DSM-1351; genus Ruminiclostridium. The sequence goes on along the minus strand of JAEYNI010000054.1, from coordinate 15,099 downwards.
TGATTCTGCCATGCTGTTCCGAAATTACCTTTCAGATGAGGATATGCCTTGAGCTTTGGATATGCATGAGCAGTAAGCATTTCACCGTGAGTATAAATATTTATTCCTTTATCCTTTGTCTGTTCAAGCAGTAAATATAAATCATAAAGATCATGACCTGAGATTACGATAAATGGCCCTTTTTCAATTGTTAACGGTACTTTGGTGGGAACCGGAGTTCCATAGGTTTCAGTGTTTGCCTGATCCAGCATGGCCATACATGCGAGATTTACCTTACCTGTTTCCAATACTATTGGCAGTAATGCATCGGCCTTCAAGTCCTCTCCTATTGCTCTGAGCGCTTTATAGAAGAAATTGTTAACTTCATCATTATTGTAGTCCAGCACCAATGCATGATATGCATAAGCTGCCATACCGCGTATTCCGAATAGAATCAGTGACTTTAAGGAACGAATATCTTCGTTGTCATTCCAAAGTCTGTTCATATCATAATTCTCTGAAAATGATGAACCCAATTGCAGCTTTTCTTTTTGGATATTTGCAATCTGCCTTTTAATTGAAGCATTATCAAAGCTTACGTTTGTTATTGTTGTAAAGAGACCTTCAATAACAACCTTATGTGTCTGCACAGTAGGCTGTCCTTTCTCTGCCGCTTTTGCAAGCCCTACTAACGCACCTGTAAGCTCATCCTGAAAATTCGAAGTATCAGCCTTTTTACCACATACACCTGCTCCTCCGGTACAACCCTTTCCCCCTGCGGTTTGTTCACACTGAAAGCAAAACATTTCTGACATAAAAAACAGCCTCCTTATATTAATTATTTAGTAAAATTTTTCAATTATGCTTTTATTAATTGACTTTATGAGCTTATTGTACTAGACTGGTGACATTAAATCGGTTGCATTTGCAACAAGGAGAAATTTTATGAAAAATTTTTACAACCTGTTAAAAACAGTTAATATTTTTGAGGGTATAGATGAAAGCCAATTTGGTAGTCTTTTAGGCTGTCTGGGTGCCAAAACCCAGGAATATAATAAAAATGAAATAATTTTTTTAGCCGAAAGTAAAGTAACCTCGGTGGGTATAATTCTTTCAGGTTCTGCCCAGATTGTAAAGGAGGATATTATGGGCAACAGAACCATTATGTCGGAACTTTCGGAGGGTGATATGTTCGGGGAGGCTTTCGCCTGTGCCAATGTTGGTAAACTACCTGTTACAGTTCTGACTACCACAGGCTGCAAGGTTTTATTCATTCAGATAAACAGGATAGTCACTACCTGCAGCTCAGCTTGCAGTTTCCACACAACACTTATTAAAAACATGCTTCAATTGATAGCACAGAAAAATATACTGCTGAACAACCGAATGGATATTCTTTCTCAAAGGTCAACCCGGGAAAAGCTTATTACCTATCTGACCATGCAGATGAAAAAACACGGAAAAAACAAGTTCCGAATACCTTTTTCCAGAGATGAACTTGCAGATTTTCTTTGTGTCAATCGAAGTGCCTTATCAAGAGAACTCAGTAATATGCGAAATGAAAATCTACTCACCTATAATAAAAATGAGTTTGATATTAACAAAAATGCCTTTAATTAATAGTAATGTAATTGTTTTAAGCTATCCGTTGTGATATAATTTTTAGCAAAATAAGGTTTGAGGTGCATATTATGGCTATTATTGACAGAGTGAAATTCGATGGCCTTAGGAGTAGAGATTGGATCGTATATAAGTATCCTTCGGAGGATCTTGTGTATGGGACCCAGCTTATTGTTGGAGAAGGGCAGGCAGCAGTTTTTGTAAAAGGCGGCACTATATGTGACGTATTTAATTCAGGAACATATACTTTGGATGCCAAAAACCTACCTATTCTTAAATCTATAGTAAATTTGCCTTTTGGCGGGATAACTCCTCTTTCTGCTGAAATATACTTTTTAAATATAGCAACAAAGCTGGATATTTATTGGGGAACCTCCGATCCAATACAAATAATAGATCCTAAGTACTACACCAAACTAAGGGTCAGAGCCTTTGGCCAGATGGGTCTTAAGATAAACGATTCCATCAAATTTTTTACTGAGCTTATTGGAGTAGTCGGACCCGCTGAAATAGTGAAATTTGATGTTATAATGGATTACTTCAAAGGAATTATGATTCAAAAATTCAAAGCAATTATAGCTAACATAATTGTGAATGAGAAGATTTCTGCATTAGAGATTACTGCCCGGCTCGATTCAATTTCACACCTTGCAAAGGATAAGATCTCAGCGGAGTTTAATAAATACGGTCTTACTGTAGTGAACTTTTTTATAAAGTCCATTAATTTCCCTGATGAGGATTTTGAAGAAATCAATGATATACTCAAAAGCCGCGCCGAGTTCGAAATTATGGGGGATAACCGCTATGTTACAAAGCGTTCCTTTGATGTATACGACAGTGCCGCTTCAAACGACTCGGGAATTGCTGGTGCATTTGTTACAGGTAATATTGGGTCAGGTATCGGGATACCTCTCGTTAATGAAATGTCAACTATAGTCAATTCCCGTGCGGTAATTGAAAATGCTTCAGTAACATGTCCTGCATGTAATTCTCAGAACCCTGCGAAATCAAAGTTCTGTTGTGAGTGCGGCAGTAGTCTCGAAGTTCCTAAAAAGAAGTGTTCAACCTGTGGGAATACTGTTCCTGCAAATACAAAATTTTGCACTAAATGCGGAGGTTCATTGGGAACAAAGACCTGTTCCTGTGGAGCGACTATTACAGGTCAGGTGAATTTTTGTCCCGAATGTGGAAAAAAGATTTGATGACGCCTAATATGTATAAGGTATAAAGCGTATATATATTATGAAGAGTTGTCAAAGATAAATTTTATTATTAGTCTCGTATCAATTTTTGAATAATGTTAATGTTGGGGGTTTTTATATGTCAGATAATATTTGTCCGCAATGTGGTGCACCAAACTCACTGGAATCAAGAGAATGCAAGTACTGTGGGGAAGTTTTCGCAGCGAAGGCTGCTACCCAGCAGAACTTTCAAAGGCCTGCAGGTCAGCAGCCTCCTTTTCAACAGCAGCAAAACCGTCAGCAGCCATTTCAGCAGCCTGCGTATCCAAATGCAGGTATGCATCAAAATTACCATTTTCAGCAAATGGTAAATGAAGGTATAAGTCCTGCATGGCCGATTAAGAGTAAAATAGCTGCAGGTTTATTGGGTATTTTCCTTGGGGGGCTCGGTATTCACAAGTTTTACATGGGCAAAGCAGGAATGGGAGTTTTATATCTATTGTTTTGCTGGACCGGGATTCCTGCCCTTATAGGATTTATTGAAGGGATTATCTATCTTGCTTCAAATGAGCATAACTTCTGTGTTAAGCATAGAGTAAGAACCAGGTAAACTATAAATCAGAGTGTACTCAAAAGGCTTTTATCCTTTAACTAATTGGGTAAAAGCCTTTTCCCATTATATAAGCCCTATCCTCGTCATTGATATTACCCACATATACATTGTTGAGTTTTTCCTTCAACTGTCGGTATGCTTTTTTCATATCTTCAATATTTGTTATGGGTCTGTTCATTTTGTATCTTGGGAAGTAACGTGATACGTGAAGAACAATGTCCTTGTTCACAGAAGAAAGAAAATCGCTTAGTCTGTCCAATGTTTCATGACTGTTGTTTTCACCTGGAATAAGGAGGGTTGTCACTTCAACATGGCAGCCCTCTTTGTCGGCAATTCTAATTGTATCCATTACCGGGCCCATTTTTCCGAGGCATATGCTTTTATAAAATTCCTCATCTCCCTTTAAATCTACATTCATGGCATCAACAAAGGGCAACAGCAATTTAAGAGGTTCCTCTGTTATATAACCGTTTGTTACCAGAACTATCTTGTGCTCACTGTTCCTTTTCTTAATTTCTCTTGAAACGTCATAAACATATTCGTACCATATAGATGGCTCGTTGTAAGTGAAAGCCAGACCTATGCTGTTTTCATTCCGGAGACTTATTTCGGCCATTTCCTTTGCAGAAACATATTCACTTTCAGGTCTGTACTGTGAAATAGAGTAGTTCTGACAGAAGCTGCACTTGAAGTTGCAGCCGAAGGTTCCGATAGAAAGGATACTTTTCTCCGGGTGGAAATGGTATAAGGGTTTCTTTATTATTGGATCAAGGGACACGGATGTGATTTCACCGTAATTTAGTGTAAACAGTTTTAGTTCGCCCTCAGACTCACTGCACTGTCTAACACCACAGAAACCCACGTGCTCCTTTTCAATAAGGCAGTAATGCGGACAGAGTACACATCTTATCTTTCCGTTTTCAGGGTGAAAAAACATAGCCTCTCTCTTCGATGCAGGCACTGAATGTTGCTTCGCCGTTCTCATCCCTTCACCTCTTTGAATCTCTCGACTTTAAACCTCTCTATTTCATAGGACTCATTCTTTTTGATTCCTGCCTTCTGCAGTGCTATAGAGACTTGTTCCTCACTTGAATTTATACCCTCAAGCAGGGGAAGCAACAGACCCCTTTTTCGTCCGCTTGTGACAATTACTCCATAATTTTGGGGATTCAAATCCTCAATGCTGCATTTTTTCTGGCGGATATAGCAAATCTACCGAGATATCCAGTTGGTATAGTTCATCCTCTCTTAAGGGTGAAAATCTGGGATCATTGAACGCTGCAGAAAGTGAATTATTGAGAATTTCTTCACCAACAAAATCGGTTACGGCCTCAATGGTTCCAATGCAACCCCTTAACTCACCGGACAGTTTTAACGATACAAATACTCCTTTTTTATCATTTAACAAGTCTTTATCTTCAATATCTTTTACTGTCAATGCTTTTCCTGTCTTAAAGTAGTTCTCCAGAATTCTTCTTGCCAGCCTTGTATAAGAAGGCCCTTCATTTAATCTATTGACATGGTTTACTTTGCTAAGATTTTTTATGTTATCATATATGGATTGTCCTTCAGATACAAAAGCTACATTGTTATAATACACTGTATTGCTAGCCTAACAGTTTAATCAACTCATTTGTATTTTTTAGCCCGAGTTTTTTGAGAATACTGGTTTTTTGATTTGAAATAGTCTTGTTTGCTGACTTTATTTCTATGTTCTTTCCAATGATCATATCAAGGACACTTCTTTCAGCAACGGATAATTCGTCCAGAATCAGCTTTCTTAATAATATTTGATGTGGAGTAATTCCGTTGGCAACACTTCTGACAGTTCCGCACAGAATGGGAAATTGGCTTTTATACAGGTAATCAGAAGCAAAGGCCTTTTTTACTGCATATTCGAGTACTATTTCCGACTCCTGAGATGTGAGTATTATAATCTTCGCCCCTGTCTCAAGCCTTATATCCTTAGCAATGCTCAAACCGTCCATTTCAGAATTGGATAGATTCAGGTCCATCAGCACAATATGTGGCATATGCCGATAAGCCAGTTCAAAAGCAGCTTTTGTATCTGAAGCAATTCCGACACATTGGAAATCCGGTTCTTTTGTCAACTCTTGCTTAATAAGATAAGCAAAATCTGTGTCATCTTCTACAATTAGCACCTTTATCAAGCTGTTCATTATTAACTCACCTCTTTTCTTCTTATCCTTTTAATTGGGAAACACAGAGTAAACCTTGTTAAACCTTTATGGCTAAATACTTGTATTGAACCGTCATGAGCCTCCATAACAGCTTTACAGTAAGGTAAACCAATTCCGAAATTAATGTTGTTTTTCTTTGTTGAATAAAATGGTAAAAAGATCTGTTCGATATTTTCCTTGCTTATTCCTACTCCGTCATCGCAAATTTCAATACAGTAGCTTTCGTTTTTTTTATAGGCCGAAACCTCGATTTTGCCATTTCCGGTAACAGACTCTGATGAATTCTTGATAAGATTGTAAATTACTTCAACTACCGCCTGACCATCACATTTAATATGCGCATCCTCCCTTAGATTAACAAATAGTTTAATTTCTCTTCTCTGGAGCGGTTTGAAGGCTTCAAGAGCATCATTTATCATGTTGGATGCCATGCATAAATCATTCCCAGCCATTTTAGGAGCGAGGCATTTGTTTGTTTTTTCAGAAAAATTAACCAATTGCCTGGTAGATCGTTCAATAATATCAAGCTCCTCCATCTGCTCGTCCCCCAACTTTTTTCTGAGGCTTTCCACCGACCAGTTAATTTTTGTTACCTGATTTTTAAGCATATGGTTTATGTACTGCATATTGGAGTTGACAGATTCCATTCTAGAATCCCAGTCGTACTTGACCAGTGATACCTTCAAGCCCATGAATCCTTCCTTATATGCCATATAAGCATAAAATATTAAAACTGCTAATACAATAAACTCGTTATACTTCCACAATTTTTTAAGCCAGTTTAAATCAAGAGTATGTATTACGAATATTGTAAATAGCCAGAAGAAGTAAGGTACTACAAATACTTTTGTTACTATCCGCTTATTTCGTCGTATTTTTTCGTCCGACTCATTTTTTATACCTCGATGTATTATGATAAAGCCAGCAATACTATAACCGATATTATATGCCGACATCACATACCAGAAATCCCTTCTATGCAATTGATAATGCTTAAAATATATCGGATAGTATATTATTAATAGAATTGATATTAAGATAACTGTGCAGAATTGAACTAAAAGAATAACCTTTTTATCGGAGTTGTCATAGCCGGCAAAATACATTGACATTGTAATAAAGCATAAGGGTAAAAGAAGATATAGTGCTGCTATAAGACAACTGTCTATAGTAACATAAAGCCCAGAGCTTATACCAGGGTATAGCTTAATAAGTACAGGAACTAGCTTTTCATTTAAATATTCCTTAAGGGTACCAATAGAAGCTATCAATAAACAGTATGCAACCCATCTGTTGGTTTTGTTCACAAAACCTGAATAAATTAAAAAAACAGCCAGTACCCACAATGCAAGAGTAAATATCATAAAACCCTACCTGCTGCTTGTATTTGATGTCAAATTAATTTTATCATAAAACCATTAGGAAACAATAATACAAAAGTAAGATTTTCCTACATTTTTGGAACAAATAACATATAATGTCGATGCAAGGAAAAGCCTGCATTAAACAACTATTAATACAGGCTTTTAAAACAATTCATATACCCACTTACCAATCAAATATTACTATAGAGGTTTAATCAATAATTCTTATAATAATCCAATAAAATGATCTTTATATAGCTAATTTATATATTTCATAAACATCATCGGCTTTAAGCTCCTGGAAATTACCCACATGTGTTCTCCCAACCATACATTTGTCTGCCATTTCGCGTAATCTTTCATCACCGATATTGACATGGGACAGCCTTATAGGCAGACCCATTCTCAAGTACCAAGCTTCAAGTCTTTCTATCATTTCAAATATAATCTGGTCTTTGTCGTCAAAGCTGAAATCCACATCAAATACCCGCATGGCAAATTGTACAAATTTATCTTTATTCTTCTTGTACACATATTTCATCCAGGCCGGGAAAATTATTGACAAGCCCGCACCATGAGCTATATCATATGCTCCGCTTATTTCATGCTCTATGTCGTGGCTGCCCCAGTCACCTATTCTTCCTGTGTTCAAAAGGTTGTTATGAGCAACCGCCCCCGCCCACATTATTTCGGCTCTTGTATTGTAGTCATGGGGATTTTTTAAAGCCAAAGGTGCATTATTCAGTATCGTTCTGATATTAGCTTCTATAAGTCTGTCAGTAAAATCTACATTGGGCACTTGAGTAAAATATCGCTCCATCAGATGGGCCAGAATATCACTAGCTCCGCATGCAGTCTGGTATGTCGGTAAAGTATAACTGGTCTCAGGGTTTAATATAGCAAACTTAGGAATAATTAATTCAGTTCCGATGGAACGTTTAAGCCATCCCTCCTCATTTGTTATAACTGACGCTGTTGATGACTCGGAACCTGCAGCCGGTATCGTTAGTACGACTCCAACGGGAAGAACATCGGTCAGCTGGTTAAGCTTGGAATTATCCATATATAAATCCCATACATCTCCGTTGTAATTAACACCAATAGCAATTCCCTTAGCAGAGTCAATAACGCTGCCTCCACCAACTGCCAGTATAAAATCTATATTGTTTTCCTTACAAAGCTTAATACCTTCCTTAACAAGACTTAATCTGGGGTTAGGCACAACTCCTGACAGTTCAACAAAGAACAGCCCCTCTTCCTTAAGGGATTTAACAACTTTGTCATAGACACCATTAGCTTTGATTGAACCTCCGCCATAATGGAGCAATACTCTTTTACCATACCTGGAAACCTGTTTCCCTGTATGTGACTCAGTATCCTTTCCGAAAATAATTCTAGCAGGATTGTAAAACTCAAAATTAATCATAGTAACCTCCATCTTTGAACCGGTTGGCTATGTCGGCCGAAACCATTCTTTTATAGTAAAAGTATATATAGATTGTTGTGAACTATTCTTTATTTACCACAATACGTCTCTTTGAAAACAAAATAATAATTAATTATACAGCCTCTTGTTTAACAACTATAATATCTATATTATATTTACTTTATATAAAAACTTTTTGATATTCTCCTCCTCTTCCTCCTGATCCACTCCCAATCTGCCCATTCTGTCACAAAAGCCCAGCAGGGCTACTTCATTTATGTCTGTCCTCTTTTTCATTGTTCTGACATCTGCAAAAGGTAAATTGTTTATTACGAAAAGAATTTGCATATGCCATCTGACCAGTTCAGCAACCTTTTCTATAAACACATTATCTTTAACATATTCAGCCAGAAATTTCCGTGTAAGGTCTGCTCCCACCTTATCGTGATCATAGGAGGTTATTCTTCCGTTTCTGATTTTAGTTGTATCCGGTTTTCCAATGTCATGCAGCAAAGCCGCCCACATAAAGACTTTTGAATCTCCACTTATTTCTTTCACCTTAGCAGCTTCATCTACTACCAGCATCGTATGATTCCAGACATTTCCTTCAGGATGATGCTTTGGAGATTGCTCGGCATTTTTTAGGTTATTGATCATAACAAGAGGATACTGTTCAAACACTGGGGTCCGAGATACACTATTCAAGTATCCCGATGGCTGATTGTCCTCAAGTAAGTGCGTCTCTATTTCGTGAAATATTTTAATATCTGTTGTCACGTTTTGTTCGGTTATCATCTTACTCTTCTCTCTTTAACATATTTATTGAGTAGTTTTCCTTTCATTGAGTATATTATTCTCTTGATAAGTAACTAACAATGAAAATTAAGATATAAAGCAAAACATAAAATAAGATATAAAATAAGATATAAATAAGATATAAATAAGATATAAATAAGAAAAATAAGCAAGATATAGGGCAAGAGATATTGTTCAGTATTCCTTATAAGCTACTAAATATTAGTACTGCGCCTGTATTCCCCGAAGATACCATTTGTGCATATCTGGCAAGATAACCAGTAGTAATACTTGGTTCTCTTGGTACCCACTTTTCTCTCCGCTTTTGTAATTCCTCATCACTGATAATAAAATTTATTTCATTTGCGTCTATATCAATTCTGATTATATCGCCTTCTTCAACTAATGCAATATTGCCTCCGACTGCCGCTTCGGGTGATACGTGACCGATTGCCGTACCTCTTGTTGCACCGCTGAATCTGCCGTCAGTGATAAGTGCTACCTCAGCCCCAAGACCCAATCCAATTATGGCAGCAGTAGGATTCAACATTTCTCTCATGCCAGGCCCGCCTTTTGGACCTTCATACCTTATAACAACAACGTCGCCAGAAACTATCTGTCCTGAAGTAATTGCCTTTATTGCATCTTCTTCACAGTCAAATACTCTTGCTGGACCTTCATGTTTGTACATTTTAGGATCCATAGCAGAACGTTTGACAACACAGCTATCGGTCGCAAGGTTCCCCTTTAGAACAGCAATTCCTCCTGTGCTACTGTACGGCCTTTCAACCGGTCGTATAACATCAGTATTTCTATTTAAGCAGCCTGTGATATTCTCAGCCACAGTTTTGCCTGTGCAGGTAATCAGATTGGTTTTCAACAAACCCAGCTTGTTAATTTCATTCATAACTGCATATATACCCCCTGCATCATTCAGTTGCTCAATATATGTATCTCCGGCAGGAGCGAGATGACATAGATTAGGTGTCATGGCACTAATATTGTTTATCCTATCCATATTTAGGTCAATGCCACATTCGTAAGCAATGGCAGGCAGGTGCAGTATGCTGTTTGTGCTGCATCCCAAAGCCATATCAATTATCAAGGCATTCATAAAAGCATCCTCAGTCAATATGTCTTTAGGTCGGATATCCTTGTGCAGCAGCTCCATAACTTGCATTCCTGCCTGCTTTGCCAGCCTAATCCTTTCGGAATATACTGCTGGAATTGTACCATTACCTTTAAGGCCCATTCCTAAAACCTCTGTCAAGCAATTCATGCTATTGGCTGTAAACATACCTGCGCAGGAGCCACAAGTAGGACAAGCCTTATTTTCATATTCTAAAAGTTTTTCATTGGTTATAATACCCGCCTGACAGCTACTTACAGCCTCCGAAACAGTAGAATAACTGATTTTGGTTCCATCCACACTCCCCGCCAGCATTGGACCACCGCTGACAAAAATAGTTGGCACATTAATTCTGGCTGCAGCCATCATTAAACCTGGAACATTCTTATCACAGTTCGGAACCATTACTAGAGCATCAAAAGCATGAGCCATTGCCATGGCTTCTGTAGAGTCTGCAATCAACTCTCTTGTGACAAGAGAATATTTCATACCCAGATGACCCATTGCCAGGCCATCGCAAACAGCAATTGCGGGAAAAACAAGAGGTGTGCCTCCGGCTGTTGCAACTCCTAGTTTCGCAGCTTCAACTATTTTGTCTAAATTAATGTGTCCCGGAACGATATCGTTTTGTGAGCTTACGATACCAACAATAGGTTTATTCATTTCTTCGTCAGTTAATCCCAACGCTTTCAGGAGTGCACGCTGCGGAGCACTTGCCTTTAAAGCATCACTTTTCAATCCAACCCTTTTACTCATAGTAAATACCTCCCATGCATTATGTTGTATTACCATATAATACATTGTATGATGTCATTTGTCAACTCTATACATAATACCACTTAAAGGATTCAAAAATACCCCGAAGACAAAAAACATTTGTGTACTCAGTCTCCGGGGTATAGTTTGAATCCTTACTCTTCTTTTATTCCAAACCCTCTCATAGCATGAATTATGTGGAGTCTCATGGCAGTTTTGGCTCCCTCAGCATCTCTTTTCGCCAGGAAATCCATAATCATCCTGTGGTCATTCAAGGTATTCTGAACTATTTCATCATTTTTATCAGAAAGGTGTACTCCTTTATCAATGGCCTGATATAGAATGGGCATTAATCTATTCATAAACTCGTTATGAGTTGCTTTTGCAATGGATTTATGAAAAGCCTGCTCTACCTCTGTTCTATCCTGATTTTTTAATATTAATTCCTCCTCAAGTCTTCCATAATATATAATTCTTTCAAGCTCTTTGTCTGTTGCCCGTTTGGCTGCGTAATAAGCACATTGCGGTTCAAAAATCAGACGCATTTCGTATAGATCTCTGACATCAGGTTTAATACACGTCAACGTTTGTAAATCGAACCCCTCGTCCAAATTGTCATTGTCTTTGACAAAAGTCCCCTTTCCCCGTCTGATCTCCAGAACATTATGCGCTACTAATATTCGTATCGCCTCACGCAAGGTAGTACGACTTATTTGTAGTTCTGAGGATAGCTCATTTTCATTTGGGAGCTTGTCGCCAGCCTTGTATTTTTTGTCTATTGTTATCATTGAAAGAATGTCATCAGCAACATTTTCTGCTAAGCTCTTCCCTTCATTTTTCATGATGTTATCCCTCCGATATAGAATATACTTTATTATAATCAATCAGACATCATTTCTCAAGATAGATGTCTGATATCGGATGTACTAAAGGTATTCGAACAAATTAAAATATCCGGCGTATAATGTGCAAAGGTATTTATCATAAAAATATGTTTAAAATTAAATTATGTATGTATAACATTGAGGTGCAATATGAATAGTTATGAAGAATTTGCTTTATGTGAATTACAAGTATGGCAGCAAACCATGCTTAAACCGCCTTCAATTACAGGGCGTCTCAGCAAGGGAATACAGAATAAACTAAACGGGCTTTTCCCTGAAAAAGCTCATCAGGTCGTTACCGATACCATTAAGTGTATGGTGAAGGCAGTTTTATTTGGCTCTGAAATAACCTCCGAAACACCAACGGTTTGTTCCCCTTTGGAATTTCGCGAACAACGTATACGTGATAAAATCAGTTTCTACAAAAAAACTGCTGTCGTAAGCGGAGCATGGACAGGCTCAGGCGGAATATTTCTGGGAATGGCTGACTTCCCTATACTTCTAAGTATTAAGTTAAAGTTTTTATTTGATGCAGCTGCTATATACGGTTTCGATGTTAAGAATTATAAGGAACGGTTATTTCTCTTGTATATTTTCCAGCTTGCATTTTCAAGTCAGCAAAGAACCAGGGATATATATATGCAGGTTTTGGATTGGAAAAACTATTCAGATGCCCTTCCCGAGGACATTAATTCCTTTGACTGGAGAACCTTCCAGCAGGAATATAGAGACTATATTGATCTGGCGAAAATGCTGCAATTGGTTCCTGTAATTGGTGCTGCGGTAGGCGCTGTTGCAAATTACCGCCTTATGGATAAACTAGGTGAAACTACTATGAATGCGTATAGACTAAGAATTCTCGTAGAATAATATCTGCCACTTATTGCGGATATATCATTTATTCCTTCTCACTAAACCATTCATTAACCTTATCCCACTTTTTGTAATATGCCTTAAGAAAGGTTTTGTTGATACCGTATTTATCATAACCGCCGGTTCCCCTTTGGTAGATAGATAGGGCCACATCCCTTTTCTTCTTGCCTTCAAGGTCCTTAACGCGTTTATCTGCAAGTATACCACTATATATTGACGTTCCCCAGTTAATATTAATGGTACCGTCAAGAGGCTTATTCTTAGTATTTAGGGTTTTTGCCAGGTTAGCACAATTACCTGTGCTTATTTGGAAATATCCATGGTACTTACCGGTAGTGCACTTCTCGTTAAAATTACTTTCTGTATATATAAGAGCAAGCATATCAATGTAGCTCAGATCCCTCTTTTTGCAATACTCCCAAAGAAGCTTTTGATGCTCTTTTCCCATAGGATTCTGCTTTCTGTACCATAAATCCTCTTCGTTTTTTTCTGCATCCTCATCTTTAGTTTCTTTCTCGTCTGATGTGGTAGTGCTTGATTTGGGTTTAGCCTCTGTAGAGTTATTGGTTTTAATAGAGGGCTCGGTGGCAGTTTCATCAGCGGTATCATCCGTAGTTTCATCAGCTGTTTTAGCAGCTGCTTTTCCATCAGTTTCATCATCAGCTCTGCCGGTCGATACGGTAGTATTTTTTTCATCATTCTCTTCAGAGTTTGACATGCCAGTTGAACTACTTTTTTGTTCCTGTAAAGTACGATTATCTGTTATAGAATCATCAGATGCTCCGTAACACTGAATAGAAAATGAAGTAGCAATTATGTAACAAAAAACAATAATAAAAGATATACGTCTCGAGATATACTTCAAAACACCGTTCTCCAATCAATTGAATTATGGTACAGTAGAATTATACCAGTATAGCGGCAATTTGGAAAGGTTTTTGTACTTTTATGCCATATTCTAATAGATAATAGTTCACCTATTTTATTATATATAACGGAAATTTGAAGGGGAGTGAAAAAAGTGAAATATATTCTTCTTCATGGTTTAGGACAGACATCATCAAGCTGGAATAATACTATTGAAACTATGGAAAATAAATCGGATATCCTCTGTCCCAATCTGTTGGATTTACTCTGTTGTAAAGAAATAAGTTATTCAAATTTGTATAAGGCGTTCTCTGAATATTGCATGAGCTTTACTGAACCGCTCAACATATGTGGTTTGTCATTGGGTGGTATTCTTGCCTTGCAGTACGGAATTGAAAATCCGCAGAAAGTAAATTCTATGGTGTTAATCGGAACACAGTATATCATGCCTAAAGGGTTATTGAAGTTTCAAAATTTGATTTTTCACATAATGCCTAATAGCACGTTTAAGAAAATGGGATGTGAAAAAAAAGATTTTATTAACCTAACAAAATCAATGATGGATTTGAATTTTCAAAAGGACTTGCATTTAATAAGCTGCCCTGTACTTGTTATATGCGGAGGGAAAGATAAAGCAAACAAACCGGCTTCACTAAAGCTTAAAGAACAGATACCAAATGTAGAAATTTCAATTATTGAAAATGCCGGGCATGAAGTAAATATAGACACTCCAAAAAAACTAGGAGAAATACTGAACGCTTTTTTCAAAAAATATGTCCAATGATTCAGTGCGGATGAAGTTTTGGCGTCTAGAAAACGTGCCACACGGCACGTTTTTAGCCAAAGGTCCCTTCCAAAGAAGCCGAGCTGCAGGCGATGGCTGATTTGCAGTATAAAGCAAAATGAGGTATAAAAATCAGTACTTCATTCTAGTGGTGCGGATGAAGTTTTGGCGTCTAGAAAACGTACCTTACGGTACGTTTTTAGCCAAAGGTCCCTTCCAAAGAAGCCGAGCTGCAGGCGATGGCTGATTTGCCGCATAAAAAAGGAAGCAATGAAAATCATTGCTTCCTTTTTGGTGCGGATGAAGGGACTTGTGGCATACTTTCGCTTTGCTCCCTATGCCCATGACGTCGCCCACCATTACCTGCGGTAACGGTTCCGGGCTCCTACTCGAAGCTAAAAAAGTGCATTCAGCACTTTTATGCGCGCTTAAGCACGCCCGCTTCGAGCCCTCCCGGGTTCAAGTCCCTATTAACTACATAGAAAAAAGAAGAGATGTCATTCGACATCTCTTCTTTTTTTGGTGCGGATGAAGGGACTTGAACCCCCACGATCTCTCACTGGAACCTAAATCCAGCGCGTCTGCCAATTCCGCCACATCCGCACGAGCATTTCCTATTATAATGAC
>JAEYNI010000382.1 GCA_023412635.1 Bacillota bacterium | reverse complement strand
AATACTCATTAAGTGATTCTATTGATCTCCAGTTGCTGGGTGTTTTACATAACTCTCTTACTATAAAGCCCTTTACCTGAGGCTTCAGAGATTCAATATCATCAAAGTTTACTCCGTAATTTCCTATGAGTGGGTAAGTCATACATACTATCTGTCCGCAATAGGAGGGATCGGTTAACACCTCCTGATACCCGGTCATTCCTGTGTTAAATACAACTTCACCTACAACCTTGCCTTCCATGCCAAAACTGTTTCCTTCAAAAACGGTTCCATCTTCAAGCAGTAAAAAAGCCTTCATTCTGACCTCCATTATTTCAAAAAATTATCTTTGCGCAAGAGCACTGTTTAAATCATTTTTCATTCGAATAACCTCTGCTCTGGCAGCCTCAGCAAAGCTGTTCTCACTATAACGGTCCTTCCAGTTTTCTGACATGTATGCACACATTACACTTCTGGAGGCATTTACTATGGCTCCCAAACCGTCCTTGTTAAAGCTGTAAGTACAATCCTTTGCTGTTCCTCCCTGAGCTCCGTAGCCTGGTACAAGGATATATGCGTGCTTCATTATTGACCTCAGCAGCTTGGCCTGGTTCGGGTAAGTGGCTCCAACCACTGCTCCCACGCTGCTGTAACCATATTGACCTTTAACATTTTTGCCCCAATCGTTTACATATGCGGCCATTATTTCATAAATACTTCGGCAATCCTGTGTTACAAGATCCTGAAGCTGTCCTGAGGATTTATTTGAGGTTTTTACGAGTACGAATATTCCTTTATCGTTATTGGCACAATCATCAATAAAGGGCTTAATTCCATCAACCCCAAGGTATGGACTGACCGTCAGAGCGTCCACTTCAAAAGCTTTTTCCCTTACTTCTTCTGTAATTAAGGTTTCCCCCAAAAACGCTTTTGAATATGCTTCTGCAGTGGTACCTATATCATTTCTCTTACCATCTGCTATAACCAGCATTCCTTTACTTTTCGCGTACCTGCAGGTTTCTTCAAAGGCAATCATACCCTCAACACCATACATTTCATAGTAGGCCAGCTGAGGTTTTACAGCAGGCACCTGGTCATAAATGGCATCTATCAACTGCTTGTTGAATTGAATTATGGCCTGTGATGCTCCTTTCAGGTTTACTCCTAATTCTTTAAAAGCCTTTTCCTTGATAAATGAGGGTACATAGTCAAGCTTCGGATCTAGACCCACAACTGTAGGATTATTCTTTTCTCTGATACCTTCAATAAGTCTGTCAATAAACATGTTATCTCCCATCCACGCGCATGGCGCGTACACAAATAGTAATGAAATATTGTTCACTCCCCTATCGCTTCTAGGCGAATACGTGAAAACCATCTACTATTTCCTCGTTATATCAGCTGTCCCGACCTTACTACCGGATTCCCGCCGATTATTGTATATTGAGGCTGTCCAAAGAGTTTATAGCCGTTAAATGGTGAATTTTTACTCTTTGATTCCAGTTTGTTTATGTCTACAGTATATTGCTCATTTATATTGAAAACCATTATATCTGCACCAAATCCGACTTCAATTGCTCCTTTATTCAAACCGAGCATTTTCGAAGGATTGACACACATTTTTTTAACCAGTTGATTTAGCGTAAGATGACCCGGTTTTACCAGATAGGTTATTGCCAGCGGGAAAGCAGTTTCAAATCCAACCATTCCGTTTGCGGCCTGCTTGAATTCAACATTCTTTTCGTCCTTGTGATGAGGCGCGTGATCTGTTGATATGATATCTATGGTTCCATCCTTCAAACCCTCAATAATGGCTTCAACGTCCTTTTGAGTTCTTAAAGGAGGATTTACTTTAGCGTTTGTATTAAAGCCCTCACAGGCTTGATCTGTCAGTGCAAAGTAATGTGGACAGGTTTCTGCCGTAACCCTTACACCTCTTCTTTTTGCATTTCTTATTAAATCCACACCAAGTTCAGTACTCACATGAGCTATATGAACGGTTGCCTTTGTATATTCTGCCAGTATGAGATCTCTTGCAATCATAACCTCCTCGGCAGGTGCCGGATTTCCCTTCAATCCTAATATTGACGAGTAGTAGCCTTCATTCATCAGACCCTCATCAACCAGGTCCATGTCCTCGCAGTGTGAAATTATTGTTATGTCAAACATTGATGCATACTGCATTGCTTTTTTCATTAAGGAAGGGTTGTTTACCGGTCTTCCGTCATCTGAAAGAGCAACTGCTCCTGCAAACTTCAGTTCGCCTATTTCACTTAACTCCTCACCCTTAAGTCCTTTTGATACGGCACCTATGGGATACACATTCACCAACCCGTCTGACTTTGCTTTATTTATAACATATTTTATCATTGCTTCATTATCCAGAACAGGATTGGTGTTAGGCATACAGGCTACAGAGGTAAACCCTCCTTTTGCAGCACTCCTTGTTCCGGATTCTATGTCTTCCTTATACTCGAAGCCCGGATCTCTCAGATGGCAATGGGCGTCCACAAGCCCCGGTATAACATACATTCCTTCTGCTTGAATTATTTCGCAGCCTGTAGAATCAATTTCACTTTCTATTTCAGCTACAACTCCATCCTCGATCAAAATATCGGTGACCTTGTCAAGACCGCTTTTAGCATCTATTACATGCCCATTTCTAATCAATAACTTCATTTGCGCCTTCCTCCAAATATAAACTTTCAAAATCTGCAAAGCAGATTTTGGCTATGCGATGAGCGATAAACTATAAATTGCTTTCACTTTCCATCGTATTTCTCCTGGTTAATAGATATAGTAAAGCCATTCTAATGGCAACACCGTTTGTAACCTGCTCATCTATGGTAGATTGATCTCCGTCCATAACTGCTGATGAAAGCTCTACTCCCCTGTTTACAGGGCCCGGATGCATCACAATGGCATCCTCCTTTGCCAGCCTGAGTCTCTTATCGTCCAGCCCGAAGAATCTGGAGTATTCTCTGATGGACGGGAACAGACCCTTTTTTTGTCGTTCAAGCTGTATTCTCAGACTCATTACAACATCTGCATCAAGAATTGCCTCCTGTACAGTGCTGAATACATTTACACCAAGCTTCTCGATTCCCGGAGGAATTAAGGTTGCCGGGCCGGATACATTGACTTCGGCGCCCATTTTTGTAAGTCCCCATATATTGCTTCTGGCAACCCTGCTGTGAAGGATGTCTCCAATTATTGCGACCTTTAAGCCCTTCAGACTTCCTTTCTTCTCGACCATGGTAAACATATCGAGAAGTGCCTGTGTAGGATGCTCATTCATACCGTCTCCGGCATTTATTATAGAAGATTTTACGTTTTGGGCCAGCAGATGGGGTGCTCCCGACATTGGATGTCGAATTATTATTACATCCGAACCCATACTGTCTATTGTTTTTCCTGTATCAATAAGGGTTTCTCCCTTTTGAACGCTGCTGCTGGAAGCAGATATATTTGCAGCATTGGCACCCATATATTTTGATGCCAGTTCAAAGGAAAGTCTTGTTCTTGTACTGTTTTCATAAAATAGAGTAATAATGGACTTTCCTTGAAGATGAGCTGTTTTTTTATTGTTGGAGCTAAGGATGTACTTCATGGTTTTTGCAGTATTTAAGATATATTCAATTTCTTCAGCCGTAATATCTCTAAGCCCCAGCAGGTCTTTTGACTTTAGGTTCATAATTACTCTCCGATCTATTCTTTGTTTGAAATAGTAACGCTGTTTTCACCATCAATTTCAAGGACGTTTACATGAACTATTTCACTTCTTGAGGTAGGAACATTTTTACCGACATAATCGGCTCTGATTGGCAGCTCACGATGCCCCCTGTCAATAATCACTGCCAGCTGTATCATTTGTGGTCTGTTTATATCCATTATTGCATCAATTGCAGCTCTTACTGTTCTTCCGGTATAAATAACGTCATCTACCAGAACCACCGTTTTATTGGCAATATCAAAATCTATTGCTGTTCCGTTTATTACAGGATGTTCATTTAACAAGCTCAGATCATCGCGGTACAAGGTAATATCCAGAATGCCTACAGGAATCTCACAGCTCTCAACGCCTTTGATTTTTTCTGCAATCCTTTTAGCAAGAGGAACCCCTCTTCTCTGAATCCCAATCAGTACAAGATTTTCAATTCCCTTATTCTTTTCAATGATCTCATGAGAAATTCTTGTAATGGCTCTGCCTATTGCGCTTTCATCCATTATTTCTGTTTTTTGCATCCTGATCATCCTCTCTTTTATTTATGATTGATATTATTTAAACTTTTCAGATATTTGCTTTTTTCTTATCAATGATTAATACACCAGTTTATTATATTAAAAGTATTAGCGCTTACAGTAAAAAGAAACATGAACACTAAAAAAGCTTCCTGCCCGAAGCTATCAGCTTGGCAAGAAGCTTAACATACTAAACATAACCTTTTGATGAATCAGACTGTCCTGTCTGCACTCATCTTGGGATTATAGAACTGATGTCAGTATAATATCTCTCACCTTATAGCCTCACGGGACTAATTTAAAGGTAAACCATTTATTTACTAAAGCATAACATAACAAAATGTCATTGTCCATAACTTTTTAAGTTAAAATCATTCTATTTTTATACAAGCAATTTTTATAATTTAAAAAGATAAAGATGACCGCAGTAATTAAATATAATATTGCTGTAGTAGTCAGATTATCCAGTAAGTCTCCGGTTTGTATACCTAAAGAGTAATTGAATAGCTGATGAATTATAATAGGTATGAAAAGATTATGATTAAGATTATAAAAAGCTGTCATTATTATTGATAATGAAACAATAGCAATCATGAAGAAGATAATATATTGAACCAGTTGGAAGCCTTTATAGCCTGACAGCAGCCACAATGGAGTGTGCCAGAAGCCCCACAAAACTCCAACAATAATTGCTGACTTTAATGGACTGAATTTCTTCTGCAGCTCATTTTGCATAAATCCTCTCCAACCAAGTTCTTCTCCTAATGGTCCTCTGACTATATTATCAAAAAATAAAATAGTAAGTGTAACACCTGAAGTGATAACTAATGTGCCAAGAGATTTTTTATGAATATAACTATCAAAAAGTAAACTTACAGCCAAAATAGCAGCTTGAAGAAAAATCAAACTTAATAAGGTTTTTATTTTTATTTTTTGTTTAAAGAGAATCTTTACAAATTGCAGCAGCTTATCCTGTTTGTAAATTTTCTTGTACATAGCGATAAAAACAAAAGTAGAAGTCCATGCAGATATTACTTTTAATATTTCAGCCGCGAACTGCGCTTTTAACAGCATCATTGTAACGCCTATTATTATAAGAAAAACAATAAAAACTCCATATGTCCATAAAATATAATTCCTTAATGATTTTTTCATTGAATACCCCCGTTATGTAGTAAAATTACTGGTTCTGAACTAGAAGAACCAGTTGAACTTTTTAAGTTCTACTGGTTCTAGTTATAAACTATGGGGTAACCCCCAGGTCAATACCCAGAGGGAAATTTATCACGTTGGGATATTGCATTCAATTTTTCAAGTTATTCTTTATCAGATTATTCCTTATCATTATCCTCATTTATTGGTACAAATACTTCAAGAAATACTTTTTCTTGATTATTACTGTATGTAATCAAACGGGTATTGATATAAACTACTCCCTCCAAGGTATAACCATGCTGTCCAGCCCATTGAAGACCGGTCTTGAATGCTGTGATTTTTGCCTCTTCCTGTGTGTTTCTGCTGTCTTCAACTATAGTGTACATGCATGGCTTGCTCTCAAGAAATACACCATCATTTACGCCAGATTCCTCAATTCTTTTTTCAACGATAAACATTTTATGATCAAGATAGCCTTTGTCATCAAAGGTTAATCTTCTCATAATCCTCGATAGAATATCATCCTTTAGTAAATCAATATTTTCCATTATCAAATGATATTCATTTAGGGCATCAAAGTCTGTAAACTCTCCAAGTACTTTATATGCAGGCATTTGGCATAAGGAGTATTTATTTAAATGCTCTTTTATAGCTTTACAAAACTGTCTGGTTTCTTCTATTTTTTTAAGAGTATACTGCTTAAGAAGTATACTCTCTTCCAGTTCCTTAGCTTTTTTATCTAATAAGTCTTCAAGTTCCTCTACTTCACTGCCGGCTTGTAACATTTTAACTTCATTTACTGTTAGATTTCTCTTTTTATAGAAATCTGTCATCATTAAGGTGTAAATATCTTTAAAGTCATACTCTCTGTAATTGTTTTCTTCGTTAAGTCTGGGTTTTATAATTCCTTTTTCTTCATAATACCGAAGTGCATCTCTGGAAACCCCAAGTATTTCAAATAACTGTCCGGTCTTGTAGAAGGTATTGTTATCCATTAGGTTATCTCCAAAAAAATAATTAATTTTTATCTACTTAATTTCAGCCAGTTCCTTAATGAGGTTTGTAAAGTATTCCGGTACCGGAGTCTCAAATTCCATAAGCCTGCCTGTTACAGGATGCTCAAAGGTTAGCCTTCTTGCGTGAAGTACCTGTCCCTGAGTATCAAACCTTTGCTTTTTTCTCCCATATACTTCGTCACCGATTATGGGGTGATTAATATATGACATATGGACTCTTATCTGATGGGTCCTGCCTGTTTCGAGCTTTAGTTCAATATAAGTCGCTGAAGGAAATCTTTCAAGTACCCTGAAATGGGTGACAGCATTCCTTCCGACTTTAAGATTCACACTCATTTTTTTTCGTTCAACAGGGTGTCTTCCTATAGGTGCATCGATTTTCCCGACATTTTCATAAATAATTCCTTCAACCAAAGCAATATACTCCCGCTTAATTTCGTGAGTCTTGAGCTTTTTTGAAAGAAATTCGTGGGCATGGTTATTTTTGGCTACTACAAGGAGCCCGGAAGTATC
>JAEYNI010000357.1 GCA_023412635.1 Bacillota bacterium | reverse complement strand
CCGTTACAGATGAGATAATTAGAAAGGACTGGTATCAGCATGGTATCCAACATGCCGATATAACCTGGAGGAGCTACAACTCAATTGACAGTTGGAATCATACCTCCCAAGAATTATGCCTGATAAGGCGGATACCAATTATATCAACAAAAGAATATGCTGTCCTGATAATAAAAATCAGCAATAATTATTTGAAAAACAGGATCCAGCGCAACTCGTTATTTAACGCAGTTTCAGTTAATAAAGACCCGGTATTTTTCAGTACCCAGCGGACCTTATCCGGACAATTTCTCCCTGTACCCATCGATTATGGTAAAAGTCAGTATCAATTTTCCGGTCAACTGTCCTATGAAGATAAAAAGTGTATTGCCAATATTTCAACACTCCTTCCGTATTCGTCCAAAGACCGGATTTATATAACAACATTGGATTTTGCTGCTCTGCCCGACGTAAACAATATAATTTTATTATGTACTGCCACAATTATATTAGGTTCAGCCTTGCCTGTTGTATTTATTGTTCAGTTTACAAATAAGTTCAGTGCTCGTATTGTTACACTCCGTGGGGAGATGCATAAGGTTAGCAGAGGGGATTACCACATTATCGACGACTTTAAGGGAGAGGATGAAATATCTGAAGTATATTCCGATTTAAAAGTTATGATCCGTAGCATACAACAGATGGATGCCAGAATGTATGAAGCAAAGTTGCAGGAGCAGGTACTGAAAAACCAACAACAGAAAATGGAGTTTAAAATGCTTGCCAGTCAAATAAACCCTCATTTTCTATATAATACGTTGGAAACTATACGAATGAAGGCTCTTACCGAAGGTAATCCTGAGGTAGCCAACGTAATCAAGCTTTTGGGCAAATCCATGCACTACGTTTTGGAAAACACAGGTACCTCATCTACAACATTGAAAAAGGAATTGGATTACATATCAATTTATTTAACCATACAGAAGCTGAGATTTAATGACCGGGTAAACTATACCTTACATGTTGCAGACAACATGATTTTGGAGGACTATCAGATTCTCCCGCTTCTATTACAGCCTATTGTTGAGAATGCCATCCTCCACGGTCTTGAAGGTACTGAAAACCGCGGACAGATTGTTATTGAAGTTAAAACAAAAGGTGATGAGCTTTTACTGATAGACATCTCCGACAATGGTCTAGGCATGACCAAGGAAGAACTGGACGAACTGACCGATAGTATTAACGAGCGTAATAAGAAATCCACATCTAGTATCGGACTTTACAATATTAATCAAAGAATCAAATTATTTTATGGAGAAGCTTATGGGATGACAATTAAGAGCAGTCCGCTGGAAGGAACTCTTGTATCCCTTACACTCCCTTTGCACAACGTAATGGAGGAAAATGATGAAGTTATTTATCGCGGATGATGAATCAATAATTTGTGAGGGACTAAAATGTGTTATCAATTGGAAGGAACTTGGGTTTACCCTATGTGGGGAAGCCAATAATGGAGAAGATGCGCTGAAGGGTATAATTGAGTTAACTCCTGATCTGGTACTGTTGGATATACGTATGCCTAAGCTTCAAGGAACCGAAATTGTACAGCTTGCCAGGGAGCAGGGCTTTAAAGGTCATTTTATAATATTGAGCGGCTTTTCCGATTTTAAATATGCTCAAACAGCAATTCGTTACGGCGTTGAATTTTATCTTACAAAACCTATTGATGATGACGAGTTATATCGTGCTGTAAGTACTGTAAAAGAGAACATACTTAAGGAACGTATGGATGCCAGTAAGATGAATCATTTCCGTGAAAAGGCAAAGTATACTGTTTTGCGTGATATTCTGCTCAATTCGGGAGGTTTGGCAAATATCAGCCTTGGAGAGTATAACCTTTCAGCAACTATTTATCAGGTTATAATTTATGAAAATTACAATCAGGATACCCATAACCTCACTTACGATTTTGCAGACCTGTTGAGAGTAGCTAATCAGGAAAACAGGTCCTTTGAGCATATTAAGATACATGAAAAGGACATCATCCTCTTAAAAGGAGAATTTGCTCTGAAGCATTTTCGTGATTTTCTGAAGCATTATGATAAAGGTCTGCAGAAAGGCTCTCCTCTCGATTCACTATTCATTGCCTATGGCCGTGAGGTAGGCAAAATAGAGGATATTCATTATTCCTATGAAGATGCCCTAAGCCTTATGAGCCGTCGTTTCTTCTGTGAACAAAATCAGCATGCAATCGGGTATGAGCAGCTTCCAAGATTTGATAACAATTCTCTTGAAATAAATGAAAAAGAAACGAATGAGTATTGTAAGCTGTTATGCAGCTATATTCAGAGCTATAACCGAAGAATGATAGCCGATACTCTTTTTAAACTTGAAAATATCTTATATTCAGCTAAGGTTGATTTAGCCAGTATCAAGCTGTTTTTGACCGATATATATCTTCAGATTAAAGAAACTATAAATCATATTTACAGCACTACAAACATCCCTTTTCCAACAAACTCCTCGGTAATTGATCTTATAGACCGGAAATACTACCTGTATGAAATCATACTTTTCTTTTCGGAGCAGTTTGAAATGATAATTAATGCTATAGGCAATTTTACACGTGAAAGTGTACTTGACGATATAGTTTACTATATTGACCACAATTATAGAGATAATATAAGGCTGGAAACCATAGCCCCCTTGTTTGGGTATAATAGTTCATACCTCGGCAAGATATTTAATAAAAAAGTGGGTGAAAGCTTTAATTCCTATATCGATCGTGTAAGAATCAACCATTCCAAAGAGCTTTTACTGCAAATGGATCTGAAGGTTTACGAAATATCAGAACTTGTAGGTTATAAAAATGTTGACTATTTCCATAAAAAATTCAAAAAGTATATTGGCGAAAGCCCCGCCGAATTCCGTAAAAGAAATAATACATAACATGCTAATCAATTTATTTTGATTTTGAATACTATCGGTGTATTACTTCTGACAGTTTTAGTTTGCAAAAATAGTCCTTCAGTGTTTCTTGTCCAAACAGGAGTTTCGTTAAATCCAAGAATACTAATTGCTGATATTATGCCATGGAACTCCGGAGCATTTTGATTGGTCGATTCCGCAAGAGATCTGATTGTCAGCTTTCCGTCCTCAGGATATTTCATAACAGCAGCATACAGGCAATCTCCTCTTACTGTAAAGCGAAAGTCTTCACTTGTGTATACCCTGGATTTATTATCTGTAAACTGTCCTTCAATTTCCTTTATTGGACCCTCGGAGGATTTACGCCACACCTTACTGTCATATATTGCTTCACCATTTACTTTTAACCAGACACCAATATCCCTTAGTATTCCCGCATCTTTCTCAGGGATGGATCCATCCGCTCTGGGGCCGATATTCAAAAGCATATTACCATTCTTGCTGACAATGTCGATCAGATCACAGATTATTTCGGTGGAGGTTTTGTAATCCAGCGTATCGGTATAACACCATGAATTTCTTGCTACTGCCGTATCTGTCTGCCAGTAATATGGCTTTGGGTCTGCAAATTTTCCACGTTCCACATCAACGATTCCGGCCCCAAACATCAGCGCATCATGCTTGTAGCATACTGCAACCCTTTCCCCCCACTCTAGGCCCCGATTGTAATAATATGCTGTCAGCTTACGAAGGTATGGTTTAAATGCTGCATGCTGAACCCACCAGTCAAAATAGAGTATACTGGGCTTGTACCGATCAATAATTTCACAGGTTCGGATCAACCAGTCCTGCAGAAATTCATCTGTCGGATATGGTTCGCTGAACAAAGCCTGGTTGTCCGGTTCCGGCATTGCAGGCCAGTAAAAGTCTCCACTCTTTAAAGGTTCCTTTATATCACTGTCAAAGTTCTTGCCATGACCCATGAAAAACCAGTGTTCCGCGCGGTGTGAGGAAGTGCAGAAAACAAGCCCTTCACGTTCAAGAGCCTGCTTTAGTTCTCCAAGTACATCTCTCTTTGGCCCCATTTCATATGCATTATAGCTGCTAATTGAACTTTTATACATTTGGAAACCATCGTGATGTTCCGCCACCTGAAAAACATACCTTGCTCCCGCCTCCTTAAATATTTTAGCCCATTCTTTAGGGTCAAACCTGTTTCCGGTAAACATAGGTATGAAATCCTTATAGCCAAAATCCCTCTGTGGACCGTAAGTTTTAATATGATGTTCATATGCAGGCATTCCTTGTATATACATGTTTCTGGAATACCATTCATTGGAGTATTCAGGAACACTGTACAGGCCCCAGTGAATAAAAATCCCAAACTTGGCTTTTTTATACCACAAGGGCACATCAAAATCTGTCAGGGAGTTCCAATTGTCTTTATAAAATCCTTTTTCAATTACTTCATCTATAATTCTTAAGTATCCTTTCATATATGCCTCCTGTTCCGAGCCGTGCCATAATAAATCATTTCAAAAAAACTTCCCAACTGGATGATCATTTTTATATAACCCAGGTTGGGAAGTTTTTCTCCAACATTTTATTTAATATGTATTATTTATTTAGATGCAGCTGCAGCAGCTTCTCTAGCGGTATTCTGATCCTTGGCATTCTTCATGTCAACTTCCAGTACCCTGTCATAGCCAAGACCCTTTACAGTCTCTTGCATCTCTTTCTGAAGGCTCTTGAACTCAGCTTCATTTGCAGCAAATACCATCTTCCATGAATACTCAACAATAATTGCTTTGCACTGTCCTCTTAATGCTGTGATTTGTGAATCTTCAGCAGGAGCTATGAAGCTACATCCTGGTGCAACCAATACCTGATTCTTGTTCTCTAAGTATTCCAGAGTAGATTTAGCACCCATTTTGGATTGCCAGTCTATATCAAGAGGTGTTTTATTGGCTTCCAACACTGAATCCCATAATGTATAGTTATAGGGGAAATTAGTATTTGGATTAATATCACTTGGTAAAACTGTCGGGAAGTTCAATGCAGATACTCCATCCTTCCAGTTTCCACCGCCCCATTCTTCAGGAACAGGAGTATCTCCACCTTCATAGAAAGCTTTCTTTCCGAAGTCTGTTAACACAGGCTTACCATTTTCCATTTTCCAGGTCAATCCTTCAGGTCCACTCGCATTCGAAGTTTGAGCAGCAGAAATCAGAACTCCTTCAGGAGAATACAACCAGTCAATGAAATCTGCCAATCTTTCAGGCTCTTCGGCCTTGCTTCCGATAGCCATAAATGTTTTATTACCAACAGGCATGCAGCCATATGAGAACACTTTCATATCATCTATTGGCGCAACCATGAAGCCTATACCGGCTGCTTTATTTTCAGGTGTATTAAATGCTGATTGACCTAACCACGGCCATGGAGAATATAAAATCTGTCCATCCTGATACTTTGTATACATAGTATCGTAATTCTGTGTAGTTGATTCCGGATCCATAAGTCCTGCCTGATTAGCATCAAAATAGAACTTCAGAACTCTATTGTACATTGAGTCCGGATCAATAATACTCTGATAGTCACTACCGTCTGCTTTTGCCAATACAAAGCCCACTTCATCATATCCGTAGAAGCATGTCGGCTGTTTTGCCATACACATCATGTTACCGTCCCAATCCTTAAAGAGAGAGATGGCATAGGTCTTCTTTCCTGTTTTACTTTTTGGAACAGCCTTCTGCATATCCTTGAAAACAGGAATAAAATCCTCTAGAGTTTTAATTTGTGGGTATCCGATAGCTTTGTATGCATCCCAGCGGACATAAGGACCAAAGGTCAGATCAAGTCCCTCAGACGGATTGGTAGCAGGTTGTTCGGATACAGATGACGGTATTCCGTATATAGCATCACCTTCAACCATGCTATTTAGTGAATCAATTGCTGCCTTATATTTCATAACATTTTTTCTCTCAGAGAATAACTTGGAAACATCATATAACAAGCCTGCTGTAACTGTATCCTGCATTCTACCGCCTTCGGCTCCGATGATAATCAGGTCTCCCAGCTCTCCTGCAGCAGAACGGGTTTGAAATAAGGTGTCTCCTCCACCGGCGACATTAGGTGCAATTATATTAAGCTCCATGTTGAATTTCTCTTTTACAATTTTTGCATACCAACCTGACATAATTCCCTGATAGTTTGCTAAACTATCAAATACATCATAAGTGATAAATTTGGGGTATTTAGCTGCTCCTGTGGCATTACTGTCGGTTAAAGCGGAATCTGACTCACCACTATTATTTGCTAAGCTGTCTTTTGTGGCATTACTACCGCAGCCACTAAGTAAGGATGTTACCAATACTGCTGATAGTACCAAGCTTACTAACTTCTTCTTCATTTCATATCCTCCCTTTATAATATAGTTTGTGTAAAACAAATTACACTTGTTATATTTTGACTATGCTATTTTTCAAGGTACTCAGAGTTTTCTGAACATTGATTACCCCTTTTCCTTTATAATTCAAGCTCTCACACAACAAAAGGACGTGTTATTGTTTGAACTGAACTATAAAATTTCAATAGCATAAAATCAATTTCACTTTATTAATTACTTAAATTACTTGCGATTAAGCACTATTATTCCTCAACATAATAGATTGTTAATGTAAACACGTTTTGCCTGGCTTAGCCTTTAACCGATCCTATCATAATCCCCTTTACAAAGTATCTCTGGAATAACGGGTAAACAAATAAAATAGGTAATATTACTATAACGGTAACTGTCATTCGTACTGATGTAGGTGTTTGCTTAGTGGCTAAGGTCATTACATCACTGTAAGTTCCTACACTATTCATGATTAATGCTTTTAATGAATTGGCCTGATTGATATAGGTAAATAGTAAATATTGTAAAGAATACAGTTTCTGGTTAGTCACATAAATAAGAGTATCCTGGAACGAGTTCCACTGAGTAACCGCTGAAAAGATTGCAATAGTTGCCAGAATTGGTTTACAAGTAGGCAAAATAACTTTCACAAAAACTGTAATGATACCCGCTCCATCTATTTCGGCAGCTTCCTGAAGTGACGTCGGAATGGACTCAACATAGGTTTTTGCCAGAATTATGTTAAAGGGCTGTACAATTAACGGAATGATGTAAACCAAAAAATTGTTGGTAAGGTGTAAATTTTTCATGGTAATAAACATGGGAATTAGTCCTGCATTGAAATACATTGTAACTATAATAAAACGATACCAAAACTTTCTTCCCCACATCTTCTGCTGAGTAAACATAAACCCTAAAAAGGCAGAAGCCAATACAGTCAATACCGTTCCAATAACAGTTCTTGCAAGTGAAATCCCTGCCGCAGCCATCAAACCCTTTATTTTGAATACTTCTATGTAGTTTGAAAAGTGAATCTGTTCCGGCAGGAAGTTTATTGCTCCATTTGCACTTAAGTCATTAGAGCTGATAGTATTAATTATGAGGTAGTAAAACGGGTAAACACAAATCAAGCTATATAATCCAAAAAATGTGTAGTTTTCTATTTTGAACAATATGTCAGACTTCAAATTGTTCTTATTGGTTATTTCATTCATAACAATTTTCCTTCCTCAATTTAGGTTAAATAATAGATTCTCCACGAACTTTCTTTGATATCCAATTACACACTGCCAACAGCGTAATGCTGACTATACTCTTTAACATACCGATTGCTGTTGCCATAGATGGACTCCGACCCATTATACCGATGTTATAAACGTATAAGTCGAGAACCTGAATGTGTTCTTTATTAAAGGCGTTTTGAAAAACATAGTATTGATCCAGACCATTGTTAAGAAAATTCGCTATTGATAGTAGTACTAATACAAAGAAGGTAGGCAATAAAGCCGGTAATGTAATATTAAACATTAATCTGAAGCGCCCTGCACCATCAACCCTTGCTGCCTCGTAAAGTTCCTGGTCAATACCGGCTATTGCGGCAAGATACATAATAGCTCCCCACCCTAGACCTTTCCAGGTACTCCACAGTAGCATTGCAAGCCATGTATGAGAATCCCCGTCCAGGAATTTAATTGGTTGTGTTATTAATCCTGCATCTATAAGGAAAGTATTGACCATACCGGTAGAGGAGAACAGACTGAATGCCACAGAAAATACCATAACCCAGCTTATAAAGTTTGGAAGTGTGGTCAGTGTCTGTACTATATTTTTAAACCACTTACTTTTTATTTCGTTTAGAAACATTGCAAAAAATACTGGAAAAAAGGATGTTGCCAATGTCAGGCCACTTATAGCAAATGTATTTGTCATTACTTTTAAAAGTTGTTTTATCTGAGTAGAATTGGTAAACAACATTTTAAACCATTCCAACCCAACAAAATCACATTGTGATAATTTAAGGGGCGGTTTATAGTCGAAAAAGGCATAAACCCAACCGTGTAGTGGAAAGTAGGAAAAAGCAAAGGATAAAAGCAAAAATGGCAATATGTATAAAAACATTTTTATCCCCTGCGTATTTTTCTTTCTGGTTTTTTTCTGAATATCACCGATCTCTAATTCTAATGATTGCTGCATTTTAACCTCCTACCGTCAGTGTGTTGCCAGTTAATAATAATAATCTGATTTCAGAAAAATGGTATCACTTTTCACTTTACATTTATACTATAAATTTTCCATATATTTTATAGTATAAATTGCATTTTCCATGGGATGTAAAAGTCTTTAATGATTGACCGATTCCCTGTTATTGGTGTAAGTGCAGTGATTCATGATAAAGAGATAAAAAGCGCAGCTACAAAAAAAGCAGCCATCAAAGAGTTACTTTGTAGTCTGCTTGGAATTACGCCCTGATTCTGACAATCTAATTACATTGTCATGAATCATGTAAAAGTGCATCAGTTACCGGAAACAATATTCCGAGAGAACGTCACAAATTTAGTAAATAGTAATTCATATTTATAGTTCCTTGATTTTTACTTTTTTTCTTCTCTAACCAGCTTATTCATTTGATGCTTTGCTTCGGGAGATAAAGTATCAATTATATAGTTACGGCTTTTTACCCGAATCTCACTGTTCTCTAATTTAATTTCATTTTCCGCCCTCTCGATTTCGGCCTTTAGTTCTCGGGCAGACAGCAGGGCACAGCCTGCCCCCCGAATAATAACCTGCTGCAAGCCATCGGAGGTCGCAACTGTTATATTGTATTTTTTCTTATTATCGTGGGCAAATTTCTCGATATACTGGTCAGCAGTTTGTGCCTCCCTGGTATAAACCACGTGTATGGTATTATAGTCGAAGACCTCCTCAAGGTGTCCCTGGACACGGTAAGCATCAAACACTACAATTATCC
>JAEYNI010000333.1 GCA_023412635.1 Bacillota bacterium | reverse complement strand
TTTTCTCTGTTTATATGGTTAACGGTTTAAAACTGTCCTACACTTACATAATGATAATTGGTATTATACTATCCTGTGTGCAGTCTTATTCGGCCAGAATATGGGGAAAAATATCTGAGAGGAAGGGCTGGGAATTTACTACCGTCGCTTCAATGGCAGCTTTGGGTATAGTTCATGTTGCCTGGATTTTTATCAATCAGAATACTTTCTTATTCATAATTCCATTTGTTCAGGTACTGGCCGGAATAGGCTGGGCGGGTGTTAACTTGTCTCTTTTTAATATCCAGTTCAAGTACGCACCTCAGGAGGGAAGGACAGTATTTGTGGGATTTAATGCTGCTTTGGCTGGTGCTGCCGGGTTCTTCAGCGCATTAATGGGTTCTGTTCTAGTTGGTGTTTTATCTAGGGTCAAATTGGACATTGGTATTACGGTTTTAGATAATATGTTAATAATATTTGGTATATCGGGTTTTATGATCCTTTGCTGTGCAGCTTTTTTCTCATGGTGGTTAAAAGATATAACTCAAGAAAACACATAATATTAAGAAAATTCAAAACATGAAGCATTAAAACTTAGGGTAAAATCCCTGATCATATCTTGACAAAGCCATTAACAGCGTATATTATATTTCATGTAACTAAAGAGTACCGGGCAATTAACTCAGCTGGTAGAGTGTCATCTTGACGTGGTGAAAGTCACAGGTTCGAGTCCTGTATTGCCCACCAAAATAAAAAACTGCGTATAGCAGTTTTTTATTTTTTTGTAATCATTTCAGCTTCATCCCTCATATTATTATACAAGCACATAAGTTGTCTTATATACGAGATTCATTAAGGGGTATACCATAGCCAACAAATTGCAAAACCACAGGTAAAACCTGTAGAAAAAAGGGATGGAAAATGCTGCAGAACATAATAATACTTATATTAAGCCTTGGAATAATACTCACAGGGTGTGAATTGTTTACAAATGGGATAGAATGGTTAGGCAAAAAGCTTAACCTTGGAGAAGGTGTAGTTGGCAGCATTTTTTCTGCTGTGGGAACCTGTCTACCTGAAACTCTGATACCGATTATAGCTCTCCTTTTCTCAAAGGGCCGCGCCGAATCAATTGACATAGGAATAGGAGCAATTGTGGGGGCACCGTTTATGCTTTCAACACTGGCCTTTTTCATTACTGGGTTAAGTGTTGTAATTTTTGCCAAAAAACGAAGAACCGGATATAGACTAAACGTAAATTCTAAAATATTAAGCAGGGATATTTCCTTTTTCGTGGTGGTTTATACAAGCATGATAATAGTCTCAATAATTACCACAGGGATTATTAAGCAGCTATTGGCAATTATTTTGATAGGCTGTTATATACTTTACATATTTAAAACCGTGAGTAGTGATCATTCAAATAATAATGAAATCGACGAACTTACTTTTGCAAAAATATTTAACATGAAGACCGGCATCTTTATTATTATAATTCAGGTATTGTCAGCACTGACTGCCATAATCGCCGGTGCTGAACTGTTTGTAAGCAATATAGAGGTGGTCGCAAAGGGGTTTGGGTTATCAACGCTGGCTTTATCAATAATAATTACACCAGTAGCAACCGAGCTGCCGGAGAAATTTAACAGCGTTATTTGGATAAGTAAGAGCAAGGATACCTTGTCCCTTGGAAATATTACAGGTGCAATGGTATTTCAAAGCTGTATACCTGTTTCGATAGGAATTCTTGCAACAGACTGGAGATTAGATACAATTACTCTTTTAAGTGCTTTACTTGCATTAGGTTCTGCATTGGTAACCTATCTCTGGATAAAACTGAAAAGGAGCCTGAATCCCTTGCCATTATTATCCGGAGGGGTGTTCTACTTGATTTTCATCATCTTCCTCATAGGGAGAGGCTTTAAGTAGTAGAATAGCTGCTAGAAAATGTTTTCCAGAGTGAAGTCTTCTTTTTCAGGTATATGCTTGATGTAGTATTTCAGTGCCTCTAATTCTGCCAGAGAAGATGAGTAATCTTTGCTTTCCACGTACTTTTTAGTTTTTGTGAAACAATCATCTATATTATCAACTTCATAATGATCAACAAGCATTGCCCAGTAATACTTTGTTGAATCCCAGTTCTTATTAAAATCCTCAAGCTGTTTTTCGGCGTAGCTCCACTGCCTGTCTGTAACTGATTTAATGGCTGAATTAACTGAGAATTCCAGGGATCCTGCCGATTTGCCGAGATAATGTATTGTTATTGTACCCGAGATGATTATGACAATAAATAGTATGGCAACGAATATAATTGTTCTTGTATTACTGTTCATAAAGTACATATCCCTTCTACAAGATTATTTTTTTTCCTTAGCCTGACAGAATAATTTTCCCTCTGAGTCAATACTAGCAAAGAAAACATCTTTAATACTTTTAATACCTATTTGGTTTAACTCCATTTCAAGAGTATTTTTATCCAGATTTACTCTTTCCAGGTTTTGTGGCACGAGGTCACCGTCTATTATTAAATCTACTGCGGGAGCTTCATACTTTACTGAAATATTTAAGTCCTCAGGAGTTACATTCCTCTTTGAGGCCTTTGGAACTACACTTAGCTGTCCATTGGTTTCCAGAATTGCATATTCCACATCGGCGATATCATAAATGTCTTTACTCCTTAATTGTTCAAGAAGATCAGTCAGTGTATAAAGCTCGTTCCTGAAAACCTGCTCATTAATTTTCCCGGCAGAAATCAAAATACTTGGTCTGCCGCATATAATGTTTCTGGCTCTGGAACTTTTCAAAGAAATATACGAAATAAGTATCTGTGCCGCCAGCATTGTCAGGATTGGAATGATACCGTTAACAAGTGGAATTCCGGTGTTTTGCATCGGTACTGAAGCAAGCTCTGAAATCATGATAGCAACAGCAAGTTCAAAGGGTTGCAGTTGACCAATCTGTCTTTTCCCCATAATTCTCATGGCAATTATAACTACTATATATAAGATTAAAGTTCTTAAAAATACTACTAGCAAATCATTAACCTCTTTCTTTTTAGTAATATATATATTGTTAATAATATTAATAAAAATATACTTAAAGTATTAATAGGCAGTTATCAAGAAAGTGA
Organism: Bacillota bacterium; assembly: GCA_023412635.1. Taxonomy (GTDB): domain Bacteria; phylum Bacillota; class Clostridia; order Acetivibrionales; family DSM-1351; genus Ruminiclostridium. The sequence goes on along the minus strand of JAEYNI010000333.1, from coordinate 868 downwards.
TGAAGAATAATATAAAACACAGATATTCGAAGGAATTTAAAGATAATTGAAAATTCTCATGTAATTTAAACTGAAATTGTAGAAATCATACATAATACATTGCAATTTAAGGTTTCATTAATATCGAATAAAAGTGTTATAATTAAAATGTATTCTTTACTATGGGGCATTGTATTAGCATCATGCTTATTATAATGCTCATTATTTTTACTCTTTTTAAGATTGTTTAGTTGTTCTTAGATGTACTAATACAGAATAATGCTATTGCATACTTTTTATCCTATATGTTAGAATTATTAAGAAAATTATTTATAAAAAAGGCTGAGATTAATTACGGAACCTCAAAGGTTCCAAGTAGCTATCTATGCAGGTTAAGAGAGCAATCTGGTTGGTGTGAAGATTGAGCTGCATCGAAGGGTGAATTACGGATTATGAGCTGCTTATGCCGGGAAAGCCCGTTACAGCGTTAAGGCGGCTATATGACTAAAGTAATTATGTACTATTTTTAGTTGTATGGCTGTAAATTAAGGTGGTACCACGAGCTCTTCGTCCTTATCGGGATAAGAGCTTTTATTTTTGTATGTTTACATTTTTTACAAGAAAACAATTAAGTACAAGGAGAGAAACACGATGAGTAACGTTTTTGATTTATTACAGGAAAGAGGTTTTATAGCTCAGATAACTCATGAGGAAGAAGTTAAAAAGCTTTTAGGTGAAAAGAGTGTAACTTTTTATATAGGATTTGATCCTACTGCAGACAGTCTGCATGTAGGCCATTTTCTTCAGCTGATGGTAATGGCGCATATGCAGCAGGCCGGGCACAGACCGATTGTTTTGATTGGCGGAGGTACTGCCATGGTAGGGGACC
>JAEYNI010000293.1 GCA_023412635.1 Bacillota bacterium | reverse complement strand
TGTCGCAATTGTTGGGAGTAGAAAAAGGAGATAAAATATCCTGGCATATGTACGGTCAGGAAAAATGGATAACTGGCGAAGTCGGAGAAATCTACCGTTCTCCCGTATCTCAGGGTATAACAATGTCTAGAGAACTATATGAGCAGCAGGGTTTTGAATTTACTCCGACAGCTATCGTTTCAGGCAAGGAAATCTCTGTCCTGCCGGAAGGAGTAGAAAGAAAATGGTCTACAAGCGAGCTAACTGAAAGCTATGAAACCATGACTGAAGCAATGAGTATTATGGTCTACGTACTTATTATAGCGGCAGCTCTGCTGGCTATTGTGGTGCTTTACAACTTGGGAGTGCTTTCCTTCACAGAACGGGAGAGAGAGCTGGCTACACTCAAGGTTATAGGCTTTCAGTCAGGAAAAATACGACAGCTGCTTTTGACTCAGAATATCTGGCTTACTGTTATAGGCATTGTTTTTGGTATCCCATGCGGCAAGTTGCTGATAGATTTTATGCTAGCATATATGGGAGACAGCTTTGACATGATGTGCATAATATCAGCTTTAAATATTACCATAAGTACAATAATAACGTTTCTTTTATCAGTGTTTGTAAACTTTATGTTTTCCGGAAAAATCAGGAGAATAGATATGGTAAGTTCTCTGAAAGCAGTTGAATAAGGTCAGAAAGTCCAACTCCTTAAAATCAATAAAAAAATCTATACTTTTTAAATATACTTTTTAAGCAGTAACAAGGCGCTGCCGAGGCAGCACCTTGTTATCTCTATTAAGCTCTATTACATCTATATATAGTAGATATCTCTATACATCTCTACTCTCTATTATTTCTCTATAAATCTCTAGTAATTCCTTCTCAATTTTCTATAACTGTCAATTTGCAAAAAGCGTACTTGATTTAAGTTATCTTCTGCATTTTAAAAAACCTGAGATACTTTCCCATAGAGCTACTCCTGTAAATAAGACAACAGAAAATATCATTGCACCCCAGAACCAATAGTCAGAGAATTGAGTTGCAGGAATTTTAAGCATTTCTCCCATTTTTACGAAGAAATTATTATTGAACAGCTGCCTGTCATTGAACATAAGTATTATCACTAAACTACTTGCAAAATTCTGAATGGTATTAGCTATTGCTAGCCGAACATTCCAGTTTCCCTGTACAAACTTCCATCCTGACACACATAGCTGGATCAGAGCCAAAATTAATATAGCGACTATATATACTTGCAGTCTGTCGGAATTAAACAGCGGAGTGATTTCAGTTGTACCGGATGTCCTAACATAAATTGCTATCAGCTGCGGTTTAAAAAATATCAGGGTTGTGAAGAGTATTGTAAAAAAAATTGAGAACGCAGTTTCAGCTCTGGATATCTTTGACTTTTTAGATACAGGAGCCTTTGGCAGGTCCTCAAGAGACCACTTCTTTTTTACAAAAGGAAGTTCACCTTCATTGATTCCGGTTCTCTCTATTATCGCGAACACAAAGGTAACCCAGAAAGCGGCCTGCACTGCTCCGGTAACAGCAGCTTCAATTATACCTACAAATAATTCAACGTATGAATTCACATTATCTATGTTTGAAGGCCCTTTAAGCACTATTTCCAATAAAGCAATTAAAGTGATTACTGTTACAGCTATTCCTAACACCATCTTAAGTACAGAAATATAACTATCGTATATTGCCGGGCTGATTAGATATCTCTTTGTGGGGTTATATTCCTGAGCCAGCTTCTTGGGATTCCCCAGTCTTTCCAGCACCTCTCTGATATCACCTTCGGTGGCATTTTCAGGTAGCATATCCTCTATATTGGATCTTAACTCCTCTGCAACATCATAACGGATATTTTCCGGTAAGCGCTCAGTTACAGCTAATATGTAACGTTCTATCAAGCTCATAACTCATCCTCCTTTAATAACCCCTCAAGCTGTTGGGATAAGGTTCTCCACTCCTTTTTCAAACTGGTGTAAACCTGTTTTCCCATATCGCTTAAAACGTAAAACTTTCTAGGCCTGCTTTCGCTGGTATCCCACTGGCTTATCAAAAGGCTCTGTTTTTCCAATCTTCGCAGCAAAGGATAAAGCGTCCCTGCTTCAATTGGTGTATTTTTCTCCTCAAGTTTTTGAACCAGCGAATAGCCGTATTCAGGATTGTTCAACTGACTTAGTACTGATAAAACCAAGGTTCCTCTTTTAAGTTCAATTATCAGCGAGTTTATCAATTCGTCAAAACTTTCCATATGATCACCTCATTTATATTATACTGTATGTCATACACTATTGTCAATGTAATAATATTCATATTCTAAAAATAGTAGAACATAGATATTATCAAAAAAACTCAGCCATATTAACTAGGGCTGAGTTTTTCCAATCCAACAAAAATTGTTTTCTTTACCTTATCGTATTTCTTTTCTAATGCTTATCTTTACCTTCGTTCCGTTTCTGCTTCTTTTTCTTGATGTCTTCTGTGAGTTCCCGTGAAAATTCTGTAGAAAGGTGTGCCTTCAACCCTCTTCTTTCTCCAGCACTAATAAACAGCTTATTCTTACGGCTGACAAATACTATCTTTACTGCTATATACAAGAGAGCATAGGAAGCAACAATAATTAAACCTGCAATGAGTCCTGAAGCCTGTCCCGGAACAAAGGGCATACTGGCAACAATTACTATAAGACTGATCAAGGCGAGCCAGGAGGTTATAGGATATCCGGGCATCTGACACTTGCCCTCCGGCGGACAGCCATATTTTTTTCTGAACCTTATGTGGGTTGCTACTATAACTGCGTAGGTGAAGAGTAAGGCAAATCCGCCGGAGCTAACAAGAAACAGGTATACTCTGGGCAGCAGGAGACCTACACCAAGTCCTACAAGCATTGAGAATCCGGAGAAAAGAATTCCGCGGTAGGGCACATCTTTCTCGTCCCTGAGCCATTTGGGTGCGTGTCCCTCTGAAGCAAGAGAACGCATCATTCGTCCCAGCCCGAACATGGCAGCAAGCATTGTAGACAGTATGGCTGTTATTAAAACAAAATTGATAGCAGTACCTGCCCAGCCTATACCCCACCTGTTCAGAGCAGCCACCATGGGACTTACATTTTCATTCAAGGCTCTTGTGGGCACAAGAGGCAGCAATACCGCAACAGATACAATATAAGCTCCCACTAGGCTTATTACTGTATATGAAATTGCTTTGGGAACGGTTTTCCTTGGATTGTCGCTTTCAGATGCCGCAAGTCCGATTATCTCAAAGCCTGCGTATGAAGAAATTACTAGAAGCATACTTCCAGCTACCCCACGTATACCCCTAGGCAGTAAAGGCTCTCTGACTATTTCTCCTGCTCCTATTCCAGGTATTCCGGGCATTAACCCGATGATTAACAATACTGCAAGGATAATAAAAGACACTATGGCAAAAAGTTTTACGGCTGCAAGACTGCTTTCGATTTTGCTGAGTTTGTCGGCCCCAAGCAAATTAAGAAGTGTAACACCAATTATTATACTGCTCCCCAGAACGGAAATGGAAACCTTAGGCACCCATTCACGGATCAGTATTGATACTGCAGTAGCCTCACTGGACATTGCCAGTACCATGCCTGTCCAGTATACCCACCCCACGGTAAAGCCTGCCCCCGGGCCAAAAGCAAGTGTGGCAAAAGTCCTGAAGGAGCCTGAGTCGGGATTGGCTACCGTCATCTCAGACAAAGCAAATAAAATAATATAAACTAAAATTCCACCTAAAATATAAGAAATAATTATAGCAGGTCCAGCAGCCTCAATGGCTACTGAAGACCCAAGGAAAAACGAACCTCCTATCACTGTCCCAAGAGCCATCATGGTAAGCTGCCATGGAGACAGGCCTTTATGTGTCTTTTCCATAATATTCTCCGTCTATTCCTCTCTATGCGGTATTAAAAGAATACACATCCATCGAGCATGTACCGGATGATGTTGTTTAAGAATATTATTCCTAAAAAAATGAAAAAGATTCGAATAGGCGGATACCACAAATATCAAGTTTATTCCACAATTACATTTAACAATTTATCTTCTATAGAATTCTTTTGGTATTTCGCTTTTATCTTGAATTTTAACAAATTTCATTTAATCCCTTCTTCCTTTCATTATTCTTTAATATAAGTTGGGCTATTCTTCTGTAGTTAAGCGTTTCAAGCCTGGAGGAGGGAATATTTGAGCTAAATATACCGTTTTTGCGTTTCTTTAAATACGAATAGATGATATGTGCTTCATCTATAGCCTCCTGACTTAAGGTCCTGTCCATATTCCTATAGTTTTTAAAGCAGTTTACAGACAGCCGTTTAATGGTCTCTTCCAGCATGTCCTCCGTATGCTCCGAAATCAGTATTGTTTCTTTCTGAAGAAGCCTGTTTCCTTTGATAAAAAATAACTTCAGAGTATTATCTCCATACCTTTCAGCAGCTATGATATTCCTTCCGTAGCTCGATATCTTAATTATCTTTTGCTTGTACAATATATGCCTTATTCCTCTAAGCTGTTCCCTGAGTGCAGCAGCCTTTTCAAACTCAAGCCTTTCTGCAGAAGACAGCATTTTTTGCTTCAACAGACGTACCGGCTCCTGGTCCTTTCCCTGAAGCAGAAGGATAATTTTTTGTATCTGGTCATAATATTGAGCTAGAACATCCTTTCCTGTACAGGGGCCGGAGCAGTTGCCCAACTGGAGATTAAGGCAGCCCGACGGACTACTTTTAACTGTTCTTGTGTTGCATTTCCGTATTTTAAAGTGATCCTTAATAAACAGAAGGGCATTTTCCAATGAGCTCTGGCTTGTAAAGGGTCCAAAGTACAGAGCCTTGTCCTTTTCGGGCTGCGTTACAATTTCGGGAATGGGATAACTCTTATTTATATCCAGTTTTATGTATTTATAGTTCAGATAGTTTTTAAGCAGCTTATTATAGGGAGGTCTCAGCTCTTTGATGGTTTCACCTTCCATCAGAAACGCTTCAAGTTCTGTATCAACGGTAACAGTATCAAATGAATCAATCTGCTGAATCATTTCAACTATTCTCGGAGAATGGTTTTTATTACTCTGGAAGTATTGAGGAACTCTGGCTTTGAGGTCTTTTGCCTTACCAACATATATAACCATTCCATATGTATTTTTCATAAAGTATATTCCCGGTTGTCTGGGAAGGTTTTTAACGGCTTCTTTCAGATCCATAGTTTTTCCTTTTTTATTTATATTAATAATCATCCTATCTATTCTAATTATACAGTATTTTTAACTATGACAAATTCTTTTCTTGGTGTATTATGAACTCCAATTGACATTGTTGAATATCTGTAATACAATTTTAATGACTTAAAACTCTATTATAGTCATTTATTCATATATTGATATTACTTATTTGAGGTGAGAGCCATGCCTGTAATCTTTGACGAAGAAAAAAGAATGAATATAAGGATATGCCTTCTTAACAAAGGCTTTGAACTGATAAAAAATCATGGGCTGAAAAAAACCTCCATTGAAGACATAGCTAAATCCTGTGGTATAGCCAAAGGCACCTTTTATAATTTCTTTAATTCGAAGGAAGAGTTTGTTTTCGAAATTATTAAGAACAAAAGGAATGAGTCAAAGGAATATTTCAGGTCTTTGCTGGATAAAAACGGCTATATGGACAGAAAAGAAGCAAGAAAATATCTAGAGCATATAATTGACCCTGAAAACAATCTGTATTTATACTTAACCGCCGAAGACTTAGCGGTTTTAAACGCAAGGCTACCATCGGGTATTATTCCAAAGGAGGAGGACGTTATGACTACTACTACCCTGCTGCTGGATTGTATAAAAGACGGAAGCCCTTCCTGCGATTGGCGTGTATTGGCAAACTACATTAAAATCATAGCTATTGTTTCTCTTAACAAGGATAAAGTTATTAAAGAGGCTCTACCTATTAATCTTTCCAGCATCCTTGATCTCACAATGGAGGAAGTCTTTGGTAAGGATTAAGCATGTAATATGCTCCAAATCAAATTTAAACAGAAAGAGGTGTTCAAATTGTTTGAAAAATTAAAAGAAAAGAAGTATTTCATTTTTTGTATTTTATCTGCAATAAGTGCTGCAATAATTGCAGCCTCTGACTATCTTCTAGAATACACTGGTAGTGCAGCCGAAGGTCTCACCTTTATTGATCCCATCTGGGCTGATATGGCCTCCTGGAGATTTCCGCTTTCTCTGAATCTGTGCGCTTTTTTCATACCATTTTATCTTCTTGGCTTCTGGTCGATCAGGAGGCTGCTATCGGTTACTCATCCCCGGCTGGCTAATATTTACTTCGGAACGGTCTCTTATGGTGTTATAATGGGTGCTTCTTTTGTACATAGTGTTCTATGCTACTTCCCTATGATTTATCAAAAGTTGTGCGGTGAAGGACAGCAACTCCTTGCCGAAGATGTAATTAACAACATAATGGGCGCAATCATGCCTGTATTCGTAGTTCATTACATACTGTCCTGGGTCATACCTCAGGTAATTCTCTTTATCTTGATAGTA
>JAEYNI010000221.1 GCA_023412635.1 Bacillota bacterium | reverse complement strand
GGCGTCGTTTGATTTCTCTTATGGCACTCCATTCAAGGTCGTTCCTTTAGGTATAATAAAAGCACACCTATGGAACATACTACTGTCCCACAGATGTGCGTGTAATTGCAATCTGTTGCCACTCATCAGGTGGCCCGGCCCCATGTAACCCAATGAAAGGTTCATCGCCTGCTCAGTTTGTACTGTTGAACTCGCATTCTTTTTACAGAATGTAATGCAGTGCAAAGAGATTACGTTGTATTATATGCTCTACATCTGTAAATGTCAACCAACTCATGAAAAAAATAGTTTTGTACACTCATGTATACAATAGTTTCGTATATGAGTATAACTCAAGATTATTAAGTCCTATTTAGAACAGCTACAACTTCATCAGTACACTCTGCAAATTCACGGATTTTTGCGGCAATTCGGTTTCGCCTTTGTTTATCCTGTAATGCTTCAAGTGTAATGTTGAACCCTCCGCCGATTGCCTCCAGATCTTCGCCGTTCTGTTCATTCCACATATGACGCATTTTATCATATAAACGGTGAATTTCTTCTAAATATCTCAGGTCAGGATTGAGCTGCTGTGCACGATTTAAGAATTCATGGCAGCAACTGCTGTTTGTTGCAAGATTGCACACATAAACAGTGTACATTGGCCAATCATCAAATTCTTCAGGTTTCATATTGTCAAATGCGCCGTTTTCAATGTCTGAGGCCCAGGACCTAAAAGCCTCTGCTCCAAAGCAATAGCCCTTTGATTTTGTTGTCAGCAGCTTGGACAGTGACGTAATTCTGTTCCTGTAAATATCCGCCAGTTCAATAATCTTTCTTTTCTCTCCGACAAATATCCATCCGTTACAGGCCTCCTGTCCGGTAATAAACTCATCAGGGAGTAAATCACTGGAAGGAGTCCTATCGGGTTCTGTCATTTCAGCGTTCAAATAAAGTAATACCTTCCCAAAGTCTTCATACCCTACGAATACACCCCAGCCCCATCTGTTTCTTGGGATATTACTTCCCCAATTGTTAAAAATAACAGGTATGCCTTTATCTATATATGCTATTAATGTCTGTAGATACATTTCCTTATTGTTCGTCAGTTGTTTTGTCGTTACAAAGGTGCTGGCATACCCACATTCAGCAAAGATATTTTCGATATGTTCTGTATTGCCCTTCTCACTCAGATAATAGTCTGTGGCCCCGTCACCACGGAAATGATCTGTTGCATAAACCTGCGCAAAATTGTCGCCGGTCAGTCCAGCAAAAAAACTATAATCATAATCTTTTTCGCCCAGACATTCCATCACATATTTGGCGCAGCCGTTAAACCAATAATTTTCCCCATAATGCATTGTAATTACCTTATGAATGTTCGGTATGATATTGTTGCTCTGTTTTGCAGCCACAGAAAGCCCTCCCTGCTTTATTTTTATTTTTGGAGCTGTTTTCAGCTGTGAAATCTTTATGGACCTGAAATATTTCTTTCCCTGTCCATTGGAACCGATAATAATTGTTTCAGGCTTTTGAAGATATAAGTCGGTTGACATATATGGAAAATTAACTCCGCAGAATCTTACTTCACCATTGATTACAATGGCAAAATGCCTTTCTCCAACAAACCATGACAGAGTGTTGTATTCGTTATAATTAATTCTTCCAAGCTTGGGATAACTGAAATAATTTCCCAGCATGGGCTGATTAAAGCAAAGGGCTTCCTTAGATAGTCTACTGTCAGCCTTATTTTCCATATTGATACCGAACAAATTATTCCCATGATAGAAGCAGATGCTTCCCTCATCGCTTCCATAGCCAAAGCGTTCGCTCTCACTTTCGGCTTTAAACTCAATGTCCACACGAAATGGTATTCTTACAGAAACATTTGTCGAAAGCTTTCGAGGGGTTATCCAGCATATAAATTCGGCTTCACCTGTTTCAAGCACTTTGTAATGAGGATTATTGACAGGAGTAATTTCCTTTAAGGAAATATCATATTCATATAGAACGGGGTTTGCATCTTCAATTTCAGAAGGGCTTATATTCAAGATCTGTTCATTTGGGTCATAATTTGCCAAGTCAGGCAATCGCCTTTTGACTGGCAGGAACAGATTTACCTTTTCACGGCTGCTGTCGGGAGAAATCACAGATTCCGCAAGAGATTCATGTCTTAAATATCCCCCGTGACGATAGTCTACCTCATAAAATGGATTATTATCAAAGCTTCTTATCATTCTCTCATGATATGACGCAATATCATCTTCTACGTAAACACTGCTTACAGCAAAAAGCCCTCCCTCGAATTCGTAATCCACATAAGGGCTTTCATTTAGAAATTCCCTGTCAACATTCTGAATGATAACTGTCTGGGCATTATCCTGCTGGTATTCAAACAGCTTATGGCTTCCGGGTGTTCCAAAGGGTATCCTGTTTTTCCCCAGCCAGTCCCAAAAACCGTCTACATCAGATACATCTGAATCCTTCAGCCTTGAAGATATTACACGCATGGGAGGTAAATCTATAATGTTCAAATCAAGTGGCCCCGACACTTGGTCCGAAATATCCGAAAGCCTCTCAAAACTAATCTGATTTTTATAAGGATTATCTGGGTGAACTTCATGTTCCTCAAGCTGCGTTACCATTCTTTCATACAAAAGCGGCAAAGCAGAAATGTGCTTTATACCACTGTCCAGCATAGCCTGCAGAAACTCGTTAACAATCAGCTTGAGCTCCCTGAGGGTATTAATTTCATTGTCAATGGCATTGATTCTGGTAACAAAGCTTTCTACAAGTGCTGACATGTTTTGACTTTTATATATGCTGATAATATCCCTTACAGGAATCTGCATTTTTCTAAGTACCATAATCTGCTTAATCCGCTCTACATTCTCCTTATCATAGAAACGGTATTTTTCAAATTGCAGGCGGGTACTTTGAATAAGCCCCATCTGCTCATAATAACGCAATGTTCGGGAAGATATGCTAAGCTGATTTGTCAAATCGGTGATTTTTATCAACTCCATGATTTTCCTTCCTTTCTTGGTGACAATCTAATTTTACCACTTGACCTTGCGTCAAAGTCAATAATAATGGAGTATAGTTTTTATGGAATCAATTCAACAGAAACAAGGGCTTAAAATAGGACTTTAGTCCCTCGATGATTTCGTTTATTTCCTAAACAAAAAAGTGCCTATTCCCAGTCGGCAGACAGGAACAGGCACTAATCAAAGCAACATTATTATATATCGGTTTTCCAAAGCCCATGGAGGTTGCAATAGGCATAAACAGCAATAGGTTTATCATCTACAAAGCTGAAAACAGCTTTAGGTGACTCTCCAACTTTCAAGCATTTACGTTGTCCACCACGCTCTGTTTCCACATATACAAAGGATATGTGATGTGCTTCTTCCATTGGATGGAGAGTACTGCCGATTTCAATCTCAATTTTATCACCAGATACTGTAACAACAGGTAAATGCTTTTCGACAGATGCTTCTACAGTGTTTGGAACTAATTCTTCCATTTTTTCACCGCAACAAACCATTGGAACACCTTTATTATCAATCAACCCAATAAGATTTCCGCAATGCTTACATATGAAAAATTTTTGCTTACTACACATAGTTATACCTCCCTAAATTAATAGTTCTCTTTTCTCACTTCAAAAAAGCTTTTTGGGTGTGCACAAACCGGACATATTTCGGGTGCTTTCTTACCCATGACAAGATGTCCGCAGTTGCGGCATTCCCACATGGTTTCTTCAGACTTTTCAAAAACCTTCTGCATTTCAACATTACTAAGAAGTGCACGGTATCTTTCCTCGTGAGCTTTCTCAATTTGGGCAACCATTCGGAACTGAGCAGCCAGGGCAGTAAAGCCTTCTTCCTCTGCATCCTTTGCAAAACCTTCGTACATATCAGTCCACTCGTAGTTTTCCCCCTCAGCTGCATGAAGTAAATTAGCAGCTGTATCTCCCAGTTCTCCAAGTGCTTTAAACCAGAGTTTTGCATGTTCTTTTTCATTGTTGGCAGTTTCTTCAAAAATTGCAGCAATCTGCTCATAGCCTTCTTTTTTTGCTACAGACGCAAAGTAAGTATACTTATTTCTTGCCTGTGATTCACCGGCAAATGCCGCAGCTAGATTTTTTTCAGTTTTAGTTCCTTTGATGTTCATGGTAACTCCTCCTCTTTCAGATTGTATTTTAGAAAAATCAATTGCTCCATGTTTACAAATCGGACATATAAAATCCGATGGCAAATTTTCATCTTCATGTATATAGCCACAAATATTGCAGCGCCAACCCTTTTTAGCTTCCTGGGTCGGTTTGGGTTTGATGTATTTATGATAATATGTATAAGTAACAGATTCATCATTATTAATTGAATTAGCATCAATTACTTCTGCTTTGAACACTGAGTGAGTTCCGAAATCAATTACCTCCATAACCTTGCAATATAGATATGAGTTTGTAAACTGGGATAAGTAAAAAAGTCCATTTTCACCTATCAACTTATCCTCATAACTTGTAAATTTATCAACGGTTTTACCTGATTGAAAACCAAAATGCTTAAAAACCTCAAAGGGGGTATTCTTTGTTAATACAGAAATATTAAATTCTTTTGATTTTAAAATCATATCGTGAGTGAAGTTTTGCTTACTTACGCCCACTGCAATTACAAGAGGATTACTTGTAACTTGCATCACAGTATTAACGATACATCCGTTACTTTTATCTCCATCCTTTGCTGCCAACACATACAAACCGTATCCAATGTTAAAAAGGGCTTTGTTATCCATGCAGTTCCTCCGAATTTGATAAATTATTGTTTCTAAACTACTGGCTTATCATTACAATAAGGGCATATTATTTTACAATAAACATATTTCTCTTTGATTTGAAATTCTTCAAACCATTGTTTTTTAAAGTCATAAATGATTATTTTAAAATAATATAATCTTTACACTTGCAGCATCTAAAAGACCATGATTAGCTATAAATTATTGTTTTTGAAAGCATTGGAACTTCTTTGAGAACTTCTTGATAAATCTCATCAACGGTTGGATGATTGTTATTGCCAACCAGATATTGAAGTTTTTTATTCTTTGAAAAGAAGGTTAAATATTATTTTTAATAAGATAATCAGCTAAATTCTCAATTTTCTTCCATGAAAAACCCTCTTATAATGTATGATTTCATAGTTGCAATCATCACAAATTAAGTATACTTTCGAAAAATTGGTTTGTCAATTACCCGGATACAACGGTTTTATGATAAACCTTAAATCTATCAGAATATTCCTCTAGCTTCAAAATTGTAAAAGTCGTCTTTTTATGGTATGATTATTTCTATATGATTTAAATTAAGTATGTACAAATATTATTTATGTTTTAGTATTTGTATGTCTAATAATAGAATAAATTGTGATTGGAGATGAAAGTTGTGTATTGTGTTCAGGAAATAACATCAAACATATTTTGGGTCGGTGGCAGTGACAGGCGCTTGGAGCTTTTTGAGAATATGTTTCCATTACCGAATGGTGTGGCATATAATTCTTATTTGATTATAGATGAAAAAACAGCCTTGATTGATACCGTCGATCGTTCCATTAGTGAGTTGTATCTTGAAAATATTACTCACGTATTAGGTGGCCGTGAGCTGGATTACCTGATCGTAAATCATATGGAGCCCGACCATTGTGCCAATATTGAGGACATTGTGCGTCGTTATCCCAATGTTAGACTCGTAGGCAACAAAAAGACATTCCAGTTCATGGAACAGTTTTATAAAATGGATATGACTTCTAACTATCTGGAGGTAAAGGAGGGTGATGAGCTATCCTTCGGCGGTACGACACTTCGTTTTTATACCGCTCCCATGGTGCATTGGCCTGAGGTTATGGTAACTTATGAGGTGTCACGAGGCATTTTGTTCTCTGCAGATGCCTTTGGTTCCTTCGGTGCTTTTTCAGGAAATCTCTTTGCTGATGAGATGGATTATATTGATATTGACGAAGCCAGGCGCTATTACTCAAATATTGTAGGCCGTTTTGGTTCTCAAGTCCAGGCTTTATTCAAAAAGCTGGCAGGCCTTGAAATCAATATGATTTGTGCTTTACACGGTTATATCTGGCGAGGTGAAAAAATTCCCTTTATCCTCGATTTGTATGATAAGTGGAGCCGTTATGAGCCGGAGAAAAAAGGTGTGGTATTTGTATACGCATCCATGTATGGCAATACCGAAAATGTAGTCCAGATTTTGGCAAACAAGCTTGCACAGCGTGGTATTCGTGACATGCACATGTATGATGTTTCGAAAACTCATGCTTCATATATCATTTCAGATTTATGGAAATACAGCAATATGGTACTTGCATCCCCTACCTACAATATGCAGCTTTATTTTGGTATGGATGCAATACTCAAAGATATATCGGTACTTGGCTTAAAGGACCGCAAGGTGTCTATCATAGGTAATCACAGCTGGGCAAGTGCGGCTTTGAAATCCATGAAAGAACATGTTGAGGCTTTACAGAATATGGAGCTGGTTGGTGAACCACTGGATGTCCGTTCTACCTTGAAGGCTGACCGGGAACCGGAACTAGACAAACTCGCTGATGCTATTTATACATCTATTATGGAGTCAAAATAGTTAATTGAAACGAAGGGTCTATTGCAAAGTTGACTGGATTAGTCATTTTGCATAGACCCTTTACTTGTTTAAATACCGGTAAGTTCCTCGCCTTCACTGCATAATATACCGTAAACTAACGAATCTGAATATGTTCCATCATGCCGTAAATAATGCTCACGTAATTTCCCTTCATAGGTCATACTACATTTTTGCATTACTTTGCCTGAAGCTGGGTTATCAATATCATGCTTCGCCGTTATTCTGTGCATACCTACCTCTTTAAAAAGAAAATTTATTACAGCAGATAATGCTTCACTAGTTATTCCTTTATTCCAATAGTCGTATCCAATACAGTAACCTATTTCACAGTTACAATTTTTTTCGTCTATAGCTGTTGTTGATATACTTCCAACAATTTCATCATTTATATCTATTGCCCAATGATAAACATTCATAAATAAGTACTCGTTAATGGTGTCGGACAAAAAGGTCTCAATATCTTCTATGTTTTGGTACGGCTCCCAAGTAAGAAATTTGGTAACTCTCTCATCAGTAGCGTAGTTTTGATACATGAATGCTGCATCAGAAAGATTGAACTTCCTTAGCCTCAATCTCTTTGTTCGCAATTCCTGAGTGCCTTTGTGAATAAGCATATTTATCCCCACTCCTTAATATATAAAATTTATTATTTTATATACTAACTCAGTATTGTAAAATTATCCAGTCTTTCCCTCAATTTTATTTACATTTCTTTATAGGCCAACAACTCCAGGTATTTACTATAATTAATTCATTAGTGCAATTCCAATATTTAAATATGTAGCAAAGAGAATCCAAAGTAGATACGGAATCATCAGGTATCCAGCCACTTTTGAAATCTTGTAAAACCGTACAGTAGTCAAAAAGACCAAAACATCTAATATAAGAATAACTGCAACAGCTATCCAATACAACTCAAAACGGAAAAATACAACGGGCCAGAGAAAATTAACAAGCAACTGTATCCAGTATAAATTAATTGCTTTTTGACTCTCAGGTGTCTTTGGCTTTTGGTAAATAATATACACAGCAATCCCCATTAAAAGGTATAGTATCGGCCAAATAACTCCAAAAAGCCACCCCGGTGGCGATAACGGTGGTTTCTTAAGCGTTGTGAAGATTTGCCCCATGTTACCGGAGAAAAAACTACCGAGTACACCTACCAACTCTGTTATAAGGATAATGGCAATAAGCTGGAACCAGTTTATTTTTCTCATATTAAAACACCTCCGCATTATTATATGCTGGGGCGGATGCGTTTATTAATATGTAAGAACTTAAACGAGCAAAGAGCCATTTACCTTTTAAGTAAATGGCTCTTCAATAAAACAAAGTGGTATTTCATACAGTTTTATTTCAGATAATCTACAGCAGCTCTTTCGATAGCCAATCCGTTAGTGTAGCGTTTCATAAATTCATTAAACCCTGCAACATCTGAAGGATCAGGTTCTACGATACTTCCCTTTTGTCCATCGAAAA
>JAEYNI010000171.1 GCA_023412635.1 Bacillota bacterium | reverse complement strand
CTGAAGGCACTTCGGTCATACGCTTTAATATTGACTTTCTTTAAGGACTCGGTAAGCAGATTGGTCTCAATTGTAAATGTTCCCTCCTCCTTTACCATACCACCATTCTTTATCTCCGCATTGGCAGCAAGAACCTTAACCTGCTCTCTGTCTGCATTATAAAATAGAATTTCATAGTTTCCATTTTCTTTGGCGCGCTCTATCTCATCATTAATACCGCTGTAATAAATACTGCCTATAGCTGTGAACATTGCTATGGCCACAATGATGCCGATGAGAGTTAGTATGGTTCTACCCAGATGCTTCCTCAGATATCGTACCGTTAAAGTAGAATAACTCTTCATCATCAGACCTCCTTATCAGAAGAAATTCTTCCGTCAACAATACTGATTATCCTATCTGCCATACTGGCAATATTCATATCATGTGAAATGAGTATCAGGGTTTGATTGTATTTTTTGGCGGAGTATTTCAGCAATTCCAGCACTTCCCTGGAGTTTTTGGTATCGAGATTTCCGGTAGGTTCGTCTGCCAGTATTATGGAGGGTTTGTTTGCAAGCGCCCTTCCTATGGAAACACGCTGCTGTTGACCGCCGGAAAGTTCCGACGGCAAGTGTCTTCTTCTATCCTTCAGATCTAATATGGTGAGAAGCTCATCAATGTACTGCTTATCTTCCTTCCTGTTATCCAGCAGAAGGGGCATGAGAATATTCTCCTCTGCCGATAATACCGGAATCAGATTATAGGCCTGAAACACAAAACCGACCTTTCTTCTTCTTAAAACAGATAATTCCTTCTCCTTAAGGCCGTAAATGTCGGTATCGTCTATATAAACCTTACCGGAAGTAGGTTTATCAACACCGCCCAGCAAATGCAACAGGGTACTTTTACCCGAGCCGCTGGGACCGACGATTGCTACAAATTCACCCTTATTAACTGAAAAGCTTATATTGTCCACAGCTACAACTTCATTCTGACCCTTTCCGTATTTCTTTGTTAAATTTTCAATTCTTAATACTTCCATCTTTGTTCCTCCATTCATTTTTTATAACTTTATTAGCATTATTCCTGCAATTATTAAACCGGAACTAATCCAGACCGTTTGTTAACACGTATGTATTGAAGCATAACTTAACTTCAGCACACATCAAATTATACGAAGGAAAGCTTACAACTGCGTGAATTCTTAAATTACAATTTTGTAAGGAGGCCGTATTTTATAAAAAATAGTGCAGATAATAACTGCTATACGTTAATAAAACTCTGCATAAAAAAAGGTGTTTTATATGTTTAAAATAAAGAAGCACAAAAAAGTCACCAGCTGCAATTCATTTGACAGTGCAGATAGCAAAACTCCTGCTGCTGGCCAGACACTTTTTAAATCCCTTGAAGAAAATATTACTCTTTTTAAAGATCTATTCAACAATGACGATACCTTTTTGATAAGGTACTTTGAAAACCATAAAAACAGTAATATAAAGCTGTGTACCCTATTCATTGATGGAATGATAAAAACTGAAATAGTCAATGAGTATATAATAAAGCCTATTATGGTTAGCACCTCAATTGATAATTCCAAGGATATATTCTGTAATATTTTCAATCATGTGCTGGAGTCCAATAATGTAGAAAAAAGCTCCGATTCTGCCGCACTGGCACAAGCAATAGTGGTTGGTGATACCGTACTCCTTATGGAAGGCTCTTCAGAAGCCATTATAGTCAGTTCAAAGGGTTGGAAAAGCAGGGCGATTGAGGAGCCTGACAGTGAAAAAAACATAAGAGGGCCAAGAGAGGGTTTTACTGAAGCACTGCTTGAAAACCTCTCAATGATACGAAGAAAACTGGCAACCAATAATCTGAAATTCAAATTTCGGAAATTGGGGGTTCAATCAGGTACCAAAGTTTGTATAACCTATATTGACGGAATTGCAAATGGTCAAATATTGGCTGAATTGAACAAGAGGCTGGATACAATAGATATTGACGGCATTCTGGCTACAGGGACAATAACCGAATTAATAAAGGATGCACCTCTATCACCCTTTAAGACTATCGGAAGCACCGAAAGACCCGATGTTGTTGCCGCACGCTTATTGGAAGGACGTATTGCATTGCTTATGGAAGGATCTCCTATAGCCATTACTGTTCCCCATGTTTTTATCGAATCTTTTCAGTCAAATGAGGATTACTATATTAATTTCTATTTTTCATCGGTGAACAGGCTCATCAGATTCCTTTGTTTCCTTTTATCAATTAGTATGCCGGCTGTTTATATTTCATTGACAACCTTTCATCAGGAAATGCTGCCTACACCACTGATCAGAAGTATCTCTGCTGCAAGACAAAGTGTACCGCTCCCCACTGTCATCGAAATCCTGCTGCTTCTGCTAACATTTGAAATTCTCCGGGAAGCCGGAACCAGAATGCCCTCCAATATAGGCCAGGCACTGAGTATAGTTGGAGCTCTGGTATTGGGTCAGGCAGCTGTTGAAGCGAGATTTGTAAGCTCACCTGTGGTAATAATCGTAGCGCTGACTGCAATAACCAGCCTTGGCATTCCAAAGCTTAACGGGGTACTTATTACAACAAGACTGATACTACTGTTCTTTTCATCAATTATAGGCTTGTATGGATATATGTTCGGAATGATAGGTCTCGCAATACATTTACTGGAGTTACGTTCCTTTGGAGTTCCTTATATGCTGGGCTTAATAAATATAACAAAAGCTGATTCGATGGATACTGCCATTAGGGCACCCTGGATATATATGAAATATCGTCCGAAATTCATGACCTCAAATAACCGGCTACGGATGAACAGCAGAGGTACAAGAAAATGAAGCTACAAAAAATATTACTTGCAGTAACTATCATCTCCAGCTTGATGTTCACCTGCAGCTGCTGGAATTATTCGGATCTTGAAAAAATGTCGCTGGTATCCGGCTTTGCAATAGATAAAGCTCCATCGGGGAATTACCTAGTTACAGTTGAAGTAATAGATTCTGAGACCACAGGAATAGATGCAAAGCAGACAGGAAAAAATATTGAGACAGAAGGTAAAACATTATATGAAGCCATACGAAATGTGGTAAATCTAACAGGCATTAAATTATATTGGGCTCATGCAAATATTGTTGTAATCAGTCAGGAAATCGCAAAAGAGGGGCTTGCTGATACAATTGACTTTATATCCAGGGATGCAGAAGTCCGTGAAGAAATGTATGTTATAATTTCTCGGGAAAAAACTGCAAAGGAGGTTTTGGAACAGCAAATGTTACTATCCCAGACCAGTGCAAACAATATTGAGAAAATGCTCGGTACCAAGAATAGGGATTTAAGCTCCCCTACCATTCAGGCATATCAACTGATAAATATACTTGAAGAAGAGGGAATCTCTCCTTGTCTTCCAGCAATCCGTCTGGTTGAAAATCGGGAAAAGCGCACAGCTGAATTGTATGGAGCCGCCGCATTTAAATACGATAAACTGGTTGGCTTTCTGAGTCGTGAGGAAACTAATATGTTTTGGTTTATTACAGATAAGATCAGAAAGGGAATATTGACCTTCAAAGACGATGATAGAGATATAACCCTTGAAATCTATAACGCCAGTACCAAAATTAAACCAGTAATAAGTAATAATAAACTAAAAATGAAAATAGATATCAAGATTGAAGCCAGTATCGGAGAACTGAATACCTCTAAGGATTTAATCAATGAAAAAAATTTTTATAGATTGGAAAATAATGCAGAGAAGCATATTCGAAAAAAATCCGGTGAACTTATTCAAAAGGTCAAAAAGGACTTTGGTACCGATATTTTCGGCTTTGGAAAGTATGTAAAGGCATATCTCCCTTCTGTATGGCGTGATTCACAAAGTAAGAAGGTTGACCTGTTTTACCAAATCGAACCGGATATCAACGTAGATGTTACCATCATAGGAAGTGGGCTAAATTCCAATACAGTGAAGAAGAGAGAATGAAGTATGGTAATTATGATATTGATATTTTCAACAATTTATGCCTTATATATTTTTCTGGATCTCACTCCCCTTTATCAGCAGAAAAAGCTGAAGGAGTTCTGGGTATACCTGATACTTCTAGTAATTTCATATACATTATGTATATTAATTGAGCTGGGTGTTAAATTGCCTAGCCCTTCGGCTGGCATCGCTAAATTGGTTTCACTGGTTTGGAAGCTATAGTAAAATAATTCAAAACAAAGGATGAGCACGGTGGATAAGGAAATAATTTCGATCAGACAGGGTATATATATGGTTGCCATGTTTATAACCAGCAGCTTCATGGTAATAAATTCGGGTGATGAAACCCGGCAGGATATGTGGATTGTAATTCTTATAGCTATGGCCATTTCAATACCCATACTCTTTGTTTATTCATATCTGCTCAAACTGCATCCAGGGAAGAATCTGTTTGATATTTTTATTGATATTTATGGGAAGATTGCAGGAAGAATATTTTGCCTGTTGTATTGCTGGTATGCCTTTCACCTTGGAGCTCTTGTAATAAGAGATTTTACAGAATTTGTAACTACCATATCCTTTCCCGAGACTCCCCAACCTGTCATCGCAATATTTATAGGTTTATTATGTATCTGGATTGTAAAAGCAGGTGTTGAGGTTATGGGCCGCTGGTCTTCATTTGTATTTCCGCTGGTGGCTACCATTATTATAATAACTGTTGCCCTGTCTGCAACAAAAGCCGATATGATTAACCTAAGACCTGTTCTTTATGATGGTATTCAAGCAGTCCTGCCGGGCGCTTTCTCAGTCTTTGCCTTTCCTTTTGCAGAATTAGTAGTCTTTACCATGGTTTTTGATTCTTTGAAGGATATAAAAAAATGTTTCAGGGTTTTGCTTATCGGCACCCTTATCGGCTGCTTTTTTATGGTGATTATAGCTGTTAGGAATATTGTTGTTTTAGGAGTTGAATACTCCATCGACCTGTATTTTCCTTCTTATGTTGCTGTAAGAACACTAAATATCGGAGATATTCTTCAAAGGTTTGAGGTGGTAGTTGCAATTACTTTTATCCTGGGAGGTTTTATAAAAATAAGCAGCTGTATTTATGCCACTGTAAAAGGACTATCAAAAATTTTTAATATTGATAATTACAGGTCTGTTACAGCACCGGTGGGATTTCTGATGATGAACCTGGCATGGATCCTGTTCTCAAGCTTAACTGAATTGTTTGAGTGGACTATTAATTTTTATCACTATTACGCGCTACCCTTTCAGGTTATTATTCCAATTATCACTTTAATTGTTGCAAAAGTCAAAGCCGGTTTTAAAAACAAAAAGCTGGTATCAAGCCAGCCTTAAAATTACCACCATCTTTTCTTTTTAAAATAAATAAGCATTGAAATAGATATGCAAATCATAACCAGCCATAAGATGGGATACATTAGGGGCCAATTTAGTTCGGGCATATTTCTCAAATTCATTCCGTAAACACCTACAATAAAGGACAGAGGCATGAACACCGTGGAAATAATGGTAAGTACCTTCATTATTTCATTCATTTTATTACTGCTGCTGGAAAGGTATACCTCCAGCATACTGGATAAAATATCTCTAAGGGTTTCTGTAGTATCCATAACCTGTATAACATGATCATATAAATCCCTAATATATATGTCTGTTGTTTCCTGTACCAAAAGACTTTCACCACGTTCAAGAAAGGACAGCACTTCTCTGAGAGGCCAAACAGCCTTATGCAGTAGTAGTAGCTGTCTCTTCAGTTCGTGAATGGTTCTCAGGGTTTGTCTTCCATTCCTCGTAACCATCTCGTCTTCAACAAGCTCTACCTCTTCTCCAAAGCTTTCGAGTACCGTAAAATAATTATCTACAACTACATCCAGAAGGCTGTAGGCAAGGTAATCGGCACCCAGCTTTCTGAAGCGGCTCATCCCCTGCTGTATTCTTTTTATGATAGGATCAAAGACGTCGGTATCTTTCTCCGTAATAGTTATAACGTACTTTTTCCCAAAAATTAAACTTACCTGCTCAATTTCCAATTCACCCAACTCTTTGTGGTAGAACAACATTTTCGCAGAAATATAGATATATTCTTCATTTACATCAATTTTGGGTCTCTCATCGGTATTTAATATATCTTCCAATATAAGAGGATGCAGGTTGAACACTGCCCCTACCGTTTCAAGAACATTTATGTCACTCAAGCCCTCAACATTAAGCCATGTAATACCCGTTTCCTTGAGTTTAAGTGCTTCAAGCCCTTTTATGCCAAGCTCCTTTTGCTCAAAGTTATCTTCATCATAGCCAATTAAGGTCATTAATGTGGCCTCTCGTTTTTTTTCACCAATATGGACAAGAGTCCCAGGTGGCATTCCTATAGTTTGAGATCGGGATTTAACAAGCTTTTGCATATTTGTGTCTATGCCTCACATTTCACAAAACACATATGACAGAAATGGTCGCTTAAAGTGATATTTCAAGCTTGACAAGTCTGGCAATGACTTTTATACTTTTCGTACTTATTGTTTCAGTAATCAATGTACCTTTATTGCTTATCAGCAGAAGCTTATCAGCTTGAAGCTTTTTAACCTGTCTGACTGCCCTGCTTCCATTATATTCAATAAAGTAAATTCCGTCAGCATCAATTTCCCCGGTTAATATTGAAAGTGCCCTGTCTCCCTTTGCAATTCTAAAACCAGTCATATCAGTGTCCTCAATATTCAGATAGAACACTTTCTCCTTCTGAAAACCTTCCACCTTGTTCTTTTCAATTGGTAGAAGCTTCTTTTCAATCAGCCTGTCCATCCTATAATCGTATACTGGTACGGTTTTTAGAATATTTCCAAAGGCATCATCCCAAACCTCCTGCACCGGCTGGTTGAGAATTACCTTACTCTGGGCAGCACCGGCTTGCTGCTTTACGCTAGCGGGTACTGCTGCTTTTTCGGCTCCTGAATATTTATCTGACTGCTTATCCTCAGAAGCAAACAAGCCTATAGGACCAAGTTCAAAATCAAGAGCTTTTGAGACTCTTCCTATCATATCGTCACTTATAATTTTTTTACCAGATTCAATGTCCAACACAAAGTTTTCCGAAACTCCCAATGCTTTTGCAAGCTGTTTGGGTGACAAGCCTTTTTGTAACCTCAGTTTATTTATTTCTTGTCCAATTCTGCTCATATAAACTTAATGCTCCTTTTCTGATTGGTTTAAATTAAGGCCTTATTACCAGTACATTACTAAAAAGGATAGAATTCAAAGCCCTACCCTAGTATCCAGAATGACTCTTTTGCCTGACTTATTATCTGGCCCATACTACCAGCATGTAAGAATTGTACTTGTCGAATCCACTACCGTTAAAATCTCCAAACAGCTTCAGTTTCTTAAACCCGACATCACCAAGAGCTTCGGTAAGCTCATCCTGACGCACAGGGTAAAGTAACACCTCGTTGTCCAAACTCTTGCCCTCAACAGTAAGTCTTGTTTTGAAAGCTATTTTTTTGCTCTCTTTTCTGTATTCGTAATTTCTTTCAAAACTAAGCCCAATATCTTTATTTTCTATAGTAGGAAGGCTTTTAATTTCCCTTAATATTATTCTGTCATAGTTTATTATCTGCAGAATAAGACTTCCGTCATTTTCCAGCATTGTCCTTGTGTTCACCAAAAACTCTTTTATCTGCTGAATATTTTCAAGATGCGCCATTGAATTACCAATACAGAAAGCCATATTGAATTTTGGTTGAAGTTTTTCATTCACTTTAACCATATCGGATTGAAAATATTCCAAGGTTCCTTTTGAAATGTCCATTTTGTCGCCGAGCTGCTTAAGCATTCCGGCATCAAGATCAACAGCGGTTACGTTGTAACCTTGCGCAGCCAGTTCAAGAGAGTAGCCTCCTGTTCCGCAGGCTATATCCAGTACTCTTTTGGGAGGATTACCCGCGACTTCCTTCAGAAACCTTACCTGCTCTTCACCTGTAGGAAATATATAATCATAATACTTTGATATCTGTTGATAAAATTCCATATCTCTCCTCTAATATAGTATTGTTAGTAATTTATTTGTACAGTGAATATTTTATACACCCTTTACAATTATCGACACATTTACAAAAGTATGTCCTGCAACTTTTATCGCCAAACTCGGTATATCTTATTATCTAACTATATTATATAGTATCTCATTACATTATCTATGGGTTAAATTTTGCTATCAGAAACTTAATTTTAATGCCCTCTTCTGAAAACATTTTTTCATGCTCTGTAGGTACACTTTCAGTAAAACCGCTGGCATGTAAATCTTCAGTTGCATATTTTATTATAAACCCATTTTCTTCAAAATATTTAACTGATTCCCTGAAAAGTTCATCATTATCGGTTTTAAACCATATTTCAGAACCCAATTTTAAAAAGGTTTTATACTTAACCAGCTGCTTTCCGTGGGTCAGTCTTTTCTTTTTATAAGGGGATTTGGGCCAGGGATTGCAGAAATTAATGTATATCTTTTCAATAACATCTGAAGGAGCCAGCATATTGTCTATCTGTTCTATGTTCTGGGACATCAGCTTTATATTGTTTATTTCCCCTATTCCAGCGGTAGCGTACTCAGCTTCTATCTTGCGCTTTGCAAGGGCAAGCACTTCACTCTTGAGATCTACCGCAATATAGTTTATGTGTGGATTGGCAGCGGCAACTTTGGAAATAAATCCGCCCTTTCCGCATCCAAGCTCCAGATGCATGGGATTATCGTTTCCGAAAAGTTCCTGCCATTTGCCCTTTATTTCGGGCGGATTGTCAATATAAAAAGGACATGCTGCCAATTCAGGCCTTGCCCATGGTTTTCTTCTGAGTCTCATATTAACCTCCATGAGCCGCATAGCGGCCACAAAATGTAATGAAATATATATCCTTTAACGCAATGGGGCGAATAAAGGAGGTTTTGGACATATATGAATCCTTCGGTCCTCCAAAAATTAAAATCCATGCCGTCACTTACAACTGGGCTTTCACGCAGTGGAACGGCAATAAAGACGCTTGCTAAAAGATATTGTACATTTTGTATAAAGCTATGTCTACAATAATTTGTACCCAAATTTCAATCAGACAAACCAAACTTACTTACCGTAAACTCTAAGGACAAGAAATTTGCTTCAAAGTTGTTTAGTGCCCGTTCCAATTACTTCTGTCTTTACTCGCAAATTATCTTGTTCGCTAGGGGGCACTACTGCCCCCTTCGACGAAACACTACGTGTTTCTGAGCACCCCTGCTACACCGGAAAGGGGAATCCCCTTTTCAATCCCCGTGTCTAGGAATTTATCAATAGGAATTTTTAGTGTAGTCGCTCAACCCAAGTTATATCAACACAATCAAAGAATGTAAAATATATAAACTCCTAGACATTTAAAAATTAATATATTGTAACTTGACTTACCTTCAGAGGTTTTGTACCCTATTAGTATGTGTTATAAGCAGTAATAATTCTGATTATAGGCACTTGTTATAACCATTAGTTTCATAAAAAACATTAATACCCATAAAGTATATAAAGTACTTTTTTTACAATTCATAAATGCAAATGTGAAATTGTAGTTTAGGGAGCATGGAGGAAAAAATGGATTTTTTATTGTTCGTACTCAAGTCAATTATACTTGGTATAGTTGAAGGAATTACTGAATTTTTGCCTGTTTCGTCAACAGGGCATTTGAGGATATTTCAAAGTCTGATGCATTTTGAGAGTTCAACTCCACGATATGTCGATATGTATACCTATGTTATCCAGCTGGGAGCAATACTTGCTGTCGTACTGCTTTACTGGAAAAAAATCAAAGATACCATTGTTAACTTCTTCCCGAGTAAGGTCGGATATGAGAAATCAGGTTTTAAATTCTGGCTTATGATTGCCCTAGCCTGTGTTCCCGGAGCTATTCTGGGAATATTGTTTGATGATCTTGCAGATCAGTACCTATCAAGTTCAATTGTTGTTGCAATAGTACTTTTCCTTGGTGCAATCTGGATGATATATGCCGAAAACAAATTCCGAAATAATAATCTTACAAAGCAGAAGCTCAGTGTTACACCAAAGCAAGCTATCATTATCGGACTGTTTCAATGTCTGGCCATAATTCCGGGTATGTCACGTTCAGCCTCAACCATAATCGGCGGTTGGGTATCAGGTCTTTCTACAGTTGTAGCTGCAGAGTTTTCATTTTTCCTTGCAATACCCGTAATGGTGGGAATGAGCTTTTTGAAAATTGTAAAGCTTGGTGGCTTTAATATGTTAACAGGTACCGAAATCACAGCACTTATAGTCGGTTTCATTGTATCGTTTATTGTAGCGGTAGCAGTTATAAGCAAATTTATATCCTATCTGAAAAAGAAGCCAATGAAAGGGTTTGCATACTATAGAATGATTTTTGCAGTAGTTGTTATAGTTGCCGGCCTCCTAAAGATTTTTTAACCCTAAAATATTGTTGTAAAACATTAATTTAGTCCGCACTTCTGTATTAACTTCAGTCATACTACCCAATAATATTAGTTTTAATAAAATCTATCCAGGAAGTAAAATCACATTAAAAAAGAAACTGATTTAAATTAACATAAACCAGTTTCTTTTTGCTCTGCTATTAAAATTACTTAAAGCTATAAATCACATTTATTTATACGCAGGTATATCCACCATCCACAGGTAAAATAACTCCTGTTACATATGAAGAATAGTCTGATGCAAGATACACCACAGTTGAATCCAGTTCTCCTTCTTTTCCATATCTCCCCACCGGAACGGTTGCCTTCATATAATTTGTAAACGATTCGGTGTTTAATGTATCAACTGTAAGTTCAGTTGCAAAGTAACCGGGACAAATTGCATTTACGGTTATATTATGTTTAGCCCATTCTGCTGCAAGGGCCCTGGTCAGGTTGACAACTCCACCCTTTGCAGCGTGATAAGCTGCAGTCGGTAATGCCATGTTGCCTACCATTCCGTACATTGAAGAAATATTGATAATACGTCCGTATTTGTTTTCGATCATTAATTTACCAAATTCTCTTGCAACCTTAAATACTCCATCCAAATCAACCTGTATGGTGTTGCTCCATGCATCATCAGTTGTTTCTTCAGCAGGCCCAACCCCTCCTGATCCTGCATTATTAATGAGAATATCCGCTTTTCCAAACTCAGCCTTTACAGCTCCGACAGCGGCAACAATTGAAGCAGTATCTGTAACATCACACTGTAACGACAAACACTTTACTCCCAACGCTTTTATATCATCGGCAACCTTGTCCAGCTTTTCCTTACGTCTTGCCAATATGACAATATCTGCACCTTGAAGAGCCAAGGCCTTTGCCATCTGTACTCCCAACCCCGATGAAGCTCCTGTTACAACTGCTACCTTTCCCGTTAAATCAAATATATTATTGTTACCCATAAGTAACCTCCATATTATGATATTTTTTTCTCAATTAATACATACCCACATTGTTACCTTATTAACGTTATTTTTTTAACAAAATAATATATCTAGCTATAACTCCCATAATATTGCTGAAAATTATTCATTCCTCAGCCATGGTGTCCTTTCCAAATTTAGCCCTTGAACTTTCAGCCTGAGGGTCATGTTTTATATTCTTTGATGGAAACGCACCATCTTGCTTTTTATCTTTGGTTTTTTTGCTTTTTTTGTCTGTTGGCATAGTTATCTCCATTTCATTGTAGTTGTTTATTATGTTAAAAATTACATAAAGTAATAGAAAAGTACTTAATGCTTAGTATATAATCTCCTAAGAATTATATTCATATACAAAAAATTATTTGACGTTAAACATATTATACCGTAAAATTATAATATATAAATATATAAATTAATTGTAAGACAGGAGGTCAGATTATGAGTTTAAAAGTAGTTGTTATCGGCGGTGTAGCCGGAGGAGCAAGTGCCGCTGCCAGGCTGAGAAGACTTGACGAGACTTCAGAGATAATCCTTATAGAAAAAGGTGAACATATATCCTTTGCAAATTGTGGTCTTCCCTATTATATCGGTGAAGTAATCAAGGAAAAGGAAAAATTGCTGGTGCAAACTCCGGAAAGAATGAAGGAGCGCTTTAATATAGATGTTCGTGTTTGTTCCGAGGTTACCAGAATTAATACGGAGAATAAAACTGTTGAAGTATTTGACAAACTAAGTAACGAACATTATCAGGAAACCTATGATAAATTAGTACTCTCACCAGGTGCAGAACCTATCAGACCAAATTTACCAGGAATCAATTCCAATAAAATATTTACACTCCGAAATATACCTGACACATACAGGATTAAGGAATATGTAGACAATGCATCTCCGAAGAATGCTATTATAGTCGGTGCAGGCTTCATTGGTCTTGAAGTAGCAGAAAACCTTCATATGAGAGGCATAAACGTTACAGTTGTTGAACTTGCCGACCATGTAATAGGCCCTTTGGATTTTGAAATGGCGGCCATTGTTCATCAGCATTTAAAATCAAAGGGAGTTGCTCTTTATCTAAAAAATGGCGTAGAGGCTTTCGAAGAGGATGGGACCGCTATTTCTGTTAAGTTGTCCAGCGGAATAATATTAAGGGCAGACATGGTTATTATGGGTATCGGCGTCAGACCCGAAACTCGTCTGGCAGTCGATGCAGGCCTTAAAATCGGAAAAACAGGCGGTATTTACGTCAATGAGTATTTACAGACTTCAAGCCCTGATATTTATGCAGTGGGTGACGCCATCGAAGTAAAAGATTTTATCAGTGGGAATCAAGCACTTATTCCCCTTGCCGGACCGGCAAACAAGCAGGGTAGAATTGCTGCAAACAATATTTACGGGAAGCTTGAGAAATTCCATGGAACCCAGGGAACTTCAATAGTTAAGGTTTTTGATCTGACAGTAGCTTTATCAGGCAATAGTGAAAGAATTTTGAAGCGTAATGGCATTAGTTACCTTAAGTCCATTACCCATACTGCTTCTCATGCAGGCTATTACCCCGGAGCAATCCCAATGACCATCAAGCTTCTATTCGGCAATACAGACGGAAAGCTTCTCGGGGCGCAAATAGCAGGCTATGACGGAGTCGACAAGAGAATGGATGTGCTCTCCACGGCTATGCGCGCAGGAATGACTGTCTCAGATCTGGAAACTCTGGAACTCTCATATGCGCCCCCCTTCTCTTCGGCAAAAGATCCGGTCAATATAGCAGGTTATACAGCAAATAATATATTAAAAGGAGACTCAGTTGTCTTTCATTGGGACGAGGTAGACCGGATCGATACGTCCAAAGACATTCTTCTGGATGTCAGAGAACCAGAGGAAGCTCAGTTGGGGTCAATCCCCGGTGCAATAAATATTCCCCTTGATAAACTGAGAGACAGACTGGAAGAGCTTCCGAAGGATAAAACAATCTATATTTTCTGTCAGGTAGGTTTAAGAGGTTATCTTGCTGCAAGGGTATTAATGCAAAGAGGTTATATAAGTGTAAAAAATCTAAGCGGAGGTTATAATCTATATAATATGGCAGCAGGTAAACAGTCTAATGAAAAAATTTTTAGTACTAAAAGTGCAGTGAGTACATCAGCCTTCGGAACTTCAGCTCAAAACGAAGTTGCAGCAGCTATGGAGAATTCGCAATTAAATCAAACCGAAAAACCTGCTGAAGCAAAAATCAGTCTTCGCCTTGATGCCTGCGGACTTCAATGTCCCGGACCAATTATGACGGTTTTTAATGCGATCAAGGATATGGATAATAATGAAATTCTGGAAGTAAAAGCAACAGATCCGGCTTTTCAGGAGGATATTAAGACCTGGTGCAAATCTACCGGAAACAGCTTGCTTGGAGTAAGTTATGATAAGAACGTATTTACCGCGATAATAAAAAAAGAAATTAAAAAGGATAATTTACCCACTACAAAGAATAATAATAAATCAATGATTGTATTCAGCAACGACCTGGATAAGGCAATTGCATCGTTCATTATTGCAAACGGTGCCGCAGCAATGGGCAGAAAGGTTACAATGTTTTTTACCTTCTGGGGTTTGAATATATTAAGAAAGCACGAAGGAAAAGCTGTAAAAAAGGACTTTATTTCTAGAATGTTTGGTGTTATGATGCCTAAGGGATCAAAAAAATTATCCCTATCCAAAATGAATATGGCAGGAATGGGACCAAAGATGATACGTCATCTTATGAACAAAAAAGATATCTTTTCTCTCGAAGCTCTTATTGAGCAAGCAAAGCAAAATGGTATCGAGTTTGTAGCCTGCAACATGTCGATGGATATTATGGGAATTAAACAAGAGGAGCTCATTGAAGGAGTTACTATAGGCGGTGTTGCATCCTTTCTTGGCTCTGCTGAAGAATCGGATATGAGTCTGTTCATTTGATTCTCATTACAGGTTTTATTGTAAATGTAAACGTTAGGAGGTTTTCCGTTGATTGATTTAGGAAAGTATGAGGTTAAAGCAGATAAACTCAAAGCTATGGCTCATCCCCATAGGCTTTGCATAATCAAAGGACTAATGGATGGTAGTTGTAATGTAACCAAGATTCAGGAATGTCTTGGACTACCCCAGTCAACAGTTTCGCAGCATCTTGCGAAACTAAAGTCGGCAGGTATAATAGCCGGAGTACGTAATGGCCTTGAAATCTGCTATCGAGTTGTGGATGAAGAAATAATCAATATCGTGAAAATCCTTTTAAAGGAGGAATCAGAGGATAAGTAATTTTAAGTTCTTTTTGCTTAGATTTGCTTAGATTAGGGATCAATTCACCCCTGTCTTAAATTAGATATAATTCAAGACGGGGGTAAAAGTATGTAACTTAAAACTACTACTCCTGAGCTGAAATATTCAATTCAATTTTTTCATTAGTATCGATATTTATCGGAACACAAATCGTTCTTGTTTTCGGTGTTGAAACGTGCATGTCGTTTCCTTCAAATAAAGCAGGTGGAGTTATATCAACAACCACTTTTCTCAAGGCCAGTATTGTAGCTGCATTTCCAAGTATCATATTTGCCACTTCCGAAATTGCACTTTTGGAAATCTCGTCCAACTGTTCAATAGGCATCCCCATCATCATACAAGATGCCAATTTACAGGCCGCATTTCTATTCATACTAAAAATCACCTGACCTTTTATATCACCAATAATACCAATAACAATTGACAAAGAATCACTATCATAGGGCGAAGTCTTAATATACGCCTTTCCAAGTGACGAATCGATATTAGCCACTGATTTCAGAACGGTACAGCTTGCTTCTATAAATGGATTAACTAAATTAACATCCATAAAATCACCTCATCCTAAAATGGACAATATTTACTGTTTTATTTAATTATTCGACGTCATAATAATTTTTTAGGGGGGGATTTTAAAATAATTTTTACAGCAGTTGCTTTGTTGAGTAAATAATGATTATTTATCCTTACTATTTTACATAAGCAATCACTTTTGAATATAATAACTACCCGGAAATTGATGGAATTGCCTAGAGAGAAATCGGAAATCCTCACCATTCTTCCGGGTTAATTTTAAATAGCTATGAAAAATCTTTATTGAATTGACTTTAACTCATGTTCTGTCAGATGATCTACAAATAGACCCTTTAACTCCTCTTCTGCTCCACAGTTTTTCTGATAATACCAATACTTTACATCTGACTCAATCTGCTCATCTGTTCCCTCCGGTTTTTTTGGATAAACCG
>JAEYNI010000169.1 GCA_023412635.1 Bacillota bacterium | reverse complement strand
TATAGAAGATCAGAATAGGATAAAAGAAAATCTTGGCGCTGTGTTTGACTCAAATTATTTCGTACAGGACTGGACCGTCAAGCAGGTGGAAAAATCCATAGGAATCTTCTATTCAACCTGGAACACTGCACAATTCCAGGAAATGCTCAAAAAGTTCAAACTGGATCCCAATAAAAAGGTAAAAGAGCTTTCAAGGGGTATGCAAATGAAGCTTATGCTGGCGTGTGCATTTTCTCATGATGCAAAGCTGCTGATACTTGACGAGCCAACCAGTGGGTTGGATCCTGTTGCAAGAGACGAATTATTGGACATTCTCTCAGACTATATTCAGGATGGCAAGCGCAGCGTGCTTTTTTCAACCCATATAACCTCCGACCTTGATAAAATTGCGGATTATATAACTTTTATCAACAACGGAAAAGTCTTTTATACCGGCCCAAAGGATGATTTCATTGAGGGTTTCCGAATGGTAAAGGGCGGTAATAATGAGCTCAGCAGTGAAAAGGAACGTAAATTAATAGGTGTCCGAAAGTACTCCACAGGCTTTGAGGGACTTATTAGAACAGCAGATAGTAAGTACTTTAATAATTTAAATATTGAGCCTGTTTCAATTGAGGAAATTATTATTTATACAAGCAAAGGAGACATTAATAATGAATAATGTATTAAAAATGCTAACACTTGATTTTTTCTTGATAAAACCGTATTCAAAGTCTCTGCTGATTGTTTTTTTAGCTCCGTTAATTATATTATACAGTACTAAGGATTTTGTTTCAGGCCTTGTGATATGCATGAGTATTATGGCAATGACTTCTAACTATGCATTTTCGGTGGCAGAGAAAAATGACCTTAATCGTTTATACGGCTTGATACCTGTAACAAAGAAAGATATTGTAAACGGAAGATACTTGTTTACAGCACTTGCAGGGATTTTTGCAGCTATCCTCATGACCGTCCTTAATACATTGATTATGGCCGTTGCAAAAATATCATTCTCAATGGAGGATTTAATTGTAGCCTTAAGCGTCGGTCTTGGAATATACATGTTTTTTACGGCAATACAATTACCCGGATTTTTCAAATTTGGAGCCATAAAGGGCAGGTTCATATCCTTTATCCCCTTTTTAGGATTGTTTCTGGTAAGTGCTATTGCACAGGGTCTCAGCCCGGAAAGTTTGGATAAGTTACCTGATATCGCAGTACTAAATAGCCCCTATTCCCTGTTCGTAATATCAATTTTACTGGATATAGTTTTCTATGCTATTTCAATTGGAATTTCACAAAAAATCTACGACAGGATGGAGCTCTAACAAAGTGGTAAACTTAGAAGGTCCACTAGTACACTTGGACTTACTATTTTCAGACTTACACTTGGAAAAAGAAAAAACTTGAATCCCCGCAGGTTTCCGTGTAGAATAATATATGCTAAAGTTTAATTAATACTGTGGATTGATTAATTTGAACAAAAGCTATTCGCGGAGAGGTATCGAAGTGGTCATAACGGGGCTGACTCGAAATCAGTTAGCGAGCAATCGCACGCGGGTTCGAATCCCGCCCTCTCCGCCAAATAAAGTACCTGCGTATACGCGGGTACTTTTTCTATGAAGTTTCCAGGGGTTCGAACCCGTGAGGGCGCAAGCCGTTAAGAAAATGTGCTAAATGCACATTTTTAGGTGAGCGTAGGAGCCCGGTACCGAAACCGAAGGTTTGGGTGGGCGACGTCACTAGCATGCGAAGCAGGCGGCGAATCCCGCCCTCTCCGCCAAATGGGAATTATAAGAACACCGTGTATTTTACGGTGGGTTCATCGTGACAGTGTTCTTATACCGAAAACAGTTAAGAAATGCTAAAAGAAAAAGCAGAAGAAATTTGTTCTATGTATTAAAGACGACATACAGTTGTCCTCATTACCCTGCTATCCTTTTATTATAAATGTAAAAGGAGATATGGTTAATGAAATTTTATAGTGAGAAAGATTTAGGAATGTGTGGATTAGCTTGTGTTTTGTGTAGAGAAGAAGAGTGTATTGGTTGCAAAGTTAGAGGCTGTAAGAATGGCTGTGATTGTTCCGCCTACCAATGTGCCAACGAGAAAAGCCTTGACGGTTGTTATGAATGTGAAAAATTCCCTTGTGAGGAAAGAATGTTGCAAGGCACTAGAAACCGAGCGTTCAATCAATATGCACGAAATTATGGGAAACAAGCCTTACTTGATAGGCTAAAAATCAATTTTGAAAATGGTATTAACTATCATAGTCCGGATGGTGGAACAAGCCATTATGATAGTTTAGCAACCGAAGAAGATATTATGCGCCTTATTCGTTTTGGTACACATACACCATACATAAACTGCCCAACACTTGAAACTGATATTTTTATTTATCGTCTTGTTGAGAAAAATGATGCTGATGATTTAATAAAATGCTATTCAGATTCAAAATCGCAGGAACTGTTTAATTCCATTAATTGTAGTACTAATTTTTCTTTTAATACACTTGATGAGCTTAGAAAGTATATCGATTATTGGCTATTAGATTATTCTCAGCAAGCTTATGTTAGATTTGCAATTATGGATAAATCAACTAAAGTAGTTGTTGGCACAATCGAAATGTTTGGAATGATAGGTCAATATAAAGTTGAGCGTGGAATATTACGCCTTGATTTAATATCTACTTATGAAAACAAAGCTGCGCTAGATGAGATAATTAATATGTGTGTGGAAAACTTTTATTTGCTTTTTGATGTTAAAGAGATTGCAACAAGAGCAGTTCCGCAAGCTGCGATTAGAATAGAAACATTATTAAAGCATAATTTTAAGTATTGTGACTTAAATGATAGAGAGCTTAATTATATACGTTCAAAATAAGCATTATCCTCGTTTGGCTTTGTTTTTTCTATGACAGAGTTTACATGGGCATATGGGGGTCTACAACCCCCACACCCCTTGCACAAGGAATTAATTTTTTATTGAATTGAATTCATTAATTCATGAAAGTATTCAGATTCATGTGTTGTATAAAGCTTATACCAAGCGTTTAATGTTTGTGGTAAAAATACGTCTAAGGCCTGTAAGACATATAAAGTAAATTCCAATGGGGCTATTCCTGAAGCAGTAATTAATTTCCCATCAGTAACTGCAGGTTCATTTTTATAGTACTTCTCGCCTTTGTAATTGGAACACACCATTTTAAGGTATTCCAAATCATTACTAGTATGCACTCGTGAATCCAGCAATCCTTTCTGAGCAATCCCAAATGTAGCTCCACAAATTGCCCCCACAAGAATATTTTCCTTTAAGCACTGCTCTGCCAACTTTAATATTGATTCATGAATTTTTTCTGTCCACGTATCTCCACCCGGTAGAATCAAGGCATCTATGTTTTCAATATTGCACTCAGCCAGCTCAATATCCGGCAATATTTGTAAACCTCCTTTTGTAGTAATAGGAGTCTTATCAATGCCCACGGTTACTATTTTTGATGGAGTTAATCCTTTCTTATAATATCTCCCGGAATTCAATTCAGCGGTTAAGTAACCTACTTCCCAATCTGCCATTGTATTAAATACATAAAGATATACAGTATTTTTCATTTAAGAGTCCCCCTTTTTTAGCTTATCGAGCACTAACCAAACTTCCATTAGTGATTAATGTTTATCATTATAATAAAACAACTTCACTGACAACGACTGTCAGTGAAGCTATCAAAATTGATAATATTCTATTAATTCCGATGCAACAGAAACAAGCTTTTTCTTTAAACTCTGTGGCTCGATTACTTTAATGGCCTTTCCATAAGATAAGAGAAAACTGGGTACATATTCATGAATTATCGTTTCGTCAAGTAAAAATACTGCTTGATTTGACGTCCTATCTTTTAGATAATGACTTAAAAACCAATGAATGCACAAATCGTCCAGAACTTCCGATCTGCCACTAATAATTAATGAAATCATTCCATCCTTACCTGCCGGGTCAGGCAAAAGGTTCTGTAAAAAAAAATCTCTGGCAGAAAAGGCATCAGGTCGTTTAAACATTAGTTGCGTCCGCTTTATCTGTAAAATCCGTTCAACACGAAAGCTTCTAACTTCATTCCGAAGATGGCAAAACCCGACTGTATACCATTTGTTGTTCCAATAAAGTATTCCGTACGGGTCAACCACTCTTGACCGGTGTTGTTCATTACGGCCTGTACGGTATTTAATTTCTACAGAGTACTCATTTGCTGCAGATTGCTCCAGTTCTTCTAATGTCGTCTTAATAGAGGGGGCAATATTATGGTTTATTACTTCCAAACCAGATAAGTGGCGATTTAGAATTTTTTCCTGTTCACGGTTTGAATACATTTTTAATTTTTCTGTTGCTCTGCTTAATGCCTCACTAAAAGGATACCCTGCTTCTTTTGCAAATAGGGCAGCATGAAGAAGTACTTTTTGTTCTTCAACTTCAAAGAACAAAGGCGCATTGATAAAATTACTCAATAAGCTATACCCTCCGTTATGACCAGTATCGGATATTATAGGTACTCCACTGGCACAAAGTGCATCAATATAACGATAAACAGTCCTTATATTTATTTCTAACTTCTCAGATATCCGTTTTGCAGTAACTTTTGTACCTGAATTCAGCATCCACAAGATTGCCAGCATATTATCGTTTTTTGACATAACTTCAGACCCCTTCTTCTACGAGATATCAGTATTTAAAAGGCATAGATTCTTAATGCTATTCAAATAATTATAACACTAAATATATTAAAGAACAGATGGTGAATGTCTGATGTCAACGTAAAACTTGGTTCGGTCATACCCCCAACGTTTTGCAATTTCAACTTAGACAAATCGCCTTCAAGTATGTTAAACTTGAAGTAAGGGTTATTTATATTTTATATACAGCATTAAGTTGAGTATAAGTTGCCTTACAAACAGTAAATATTAGGAGGACATCAATGAGAACGCCTAAGATTAAGGATGCCCAAGGAAATATTTATCCATGTAGTATTGC
Source organism: Bacillota bacterium (assembly GCA_023412635.1). Lineage (GTDB taxonomy): Bacteria > Bacillota > Clostridia > Acetivibrionales > DSM-1351 > Ruminiclostridium. The sequence continues at coordinate 431 of JAEYNI010000169.1, read as the reverse complement.
GGAAGTTATCAAGTTGAACATTGGTGGAGTTGAACAATATTTGATGATACGGGGTAAAAATATTCAAAACCCTATTTTACTATTTGTTCATGGTGGACCTGGGCAAGCCGAAATTGGCTACATTAGAGCATATCAAAAAAATATAGAAGAGCACTTTACAGTTGTACGATGGGATCAAAGAGGTGCAGGTCTCTCTTATTCAAAAAATATACCTAAAGATACTTTTACTATAGACGTGTTTTGTAATGACTTAAATGAGGTTACTGATTATTTGATTCAGCGCTTTAGCCAGCCTAAAATTATTATTTCAGGACATTCTTGGGGTACAGTTCTTGCAACTTATGCTGTAAATAATCATCCTGATAAATACAGTGCATATATCGGCATAGGTCAGGTTGTTAACTCATTGAAGGCGGAGAAAATATCGTATC
>JAEYNI010000072.1 GCA_023412635.1 Bacillota bacterium | reverse complement strand
CGTCAACCGAAGGACCGCCGGCTATCTTGTAAATCTTATTCTCTCCGAAGTTTCTTACGTATGTTGCGTATCTGCGGTATTGGTCGGCATAATACTCGGCACGCATGTTTCCGCCGCAGCCCCAGTTCTCATTGCCTACTCCGAAATATTTTAACCGCCAGGGGGCTGGCTTTCCGTTGGCCTTTCGCAATTCAGTCATAGGCGATTTTCCATCAAAGGTGATATACTCTACCCATTGCTGCATTTCCTGAACCGTACCGCTTCCCACATTGCCGCATATATATGGCTCAGCGCCTATTAATTCACAGAATTCCAGAAACTCGTGAGTACCAAAATGATTGTTTTCAATTACACCGCCCCAATGGGTATTAACCATACAAGGTCTGCTTTCCTTTGGGCCGATCCCGTCTGTCCAGTGATACTCATCGGCAAAACATCCTCCTGGCCATCTCAGTACAGGAATTTTTAGTTTTTTAAGGGCTTCTACCACATCGGTACGGAAGCCTTTTATATTTGGGATGGAGGAATTCTCCCCCACCCATATTCCCTCGTAAATGCATCTTCCAAGATGTTCAGAAAAATGACCGTATATGTTTTTATTTATTTTTCCCTTTTTTATATCGGCATTCAAAATCATTTTTGCCATAAGCAACTCTCCTATTCTGAATAACTTTACATCATGTACAATTGTACCTTAGTCAATAAAGTCTAATCAACAATCAGCTTTGTAGATAGCCTTCGGAGTTCGGGTTTCACGTCCCTTTCCTCAGTTAAATCTAGTACGGGATATCCATCTATATCAAAATGTACACGCCTCAAACCAGTACTTCTTGGTCCATCTACTCCTGGTCTTGCATGATATGCATTCCATATTACTCCCTTATCATCGGTTACAAATGAAATATGTCCAGGACCAAATTCTCCAAGAACACTTCTGCTGGTAAGCAGTGGATAATTGAGCTTTGTCCAGCTTCCAGGTTCGAGAAGCGGCGCACCAGGTTCTGCTGTAAGCAGTCCCACTACATAGGTTGAGTCTACCATTGCGCTTGCAAAAGTTAGAAACAGTTTTTTATCGGTTATAAGTGCAAAGGGACCCTCGTCAACAAAAACATGATTATTTGCCCAGCCATAGTCCGGCTTTGTAAGCAAAACAGGGTCTGAAGTAAGTTTCCAGGGTTCATTTGGGTCTATTTTTGCGATATATATCCATGCTCCCAGATCCACAGGGATAAACTGTCTCTCGGACCAGGCAACATAGTATTCGTTATTCCATGGTATGACAGTCATGTCTAGGGAAATAACCTTTCCCTCCTGACACAAAAAAGTGCCGTCCTTTTTCAGAACCCGCTGGGGTATGGACCAATCTTCCCTTTTGGATGGATTTCCACCCCTCTTCAATTTCATAACATGGGATTCAATATGGAAGAATTCGCTGGATGTAGCCGCATGAAAAATATATAAGTCTTCGCCAATTTCATGAAACTCTGGAGCCCAAAGAAAACCTTTTATATGCTCATAGGTATATGCATCTAATAGAAGTTTTTCTTCTGAATTCACCAGACCTGGAATTGAGTCGGCTTCCCTTATATACAAGGAATTGTTTCCGTCAGCATCATTGGTGGCAATGAAATAATACTTTCTCTTCCATTTCTTTATACACGGATCGGCGCGGTTAATAGCTACGGGAAACATATAATGCTCCTGATGGACTGTACCTGTTATATCATAAATGCCTTTTTGGCTCCAGTTAATTCCATCAGTATCCCAGTCAATAGTTTTATATGCTGATGTACCGTCATTATATGTCGCCAATGCTTTTACGTTTTTTAGTTCCTCCAGGGAACCGGTCCTAACTTCTTTTGGAAACTCCATAGCTATATTAACTTGGGTAGAAAGCTTATATTTCAGCCTGTTACCTATTGCTTCCGGCACAGCCAGCACATTGCTCGGTATGATTCCTTCAATTTCTGTATCATACCAATGTATTTTGAACTCTTGAATCTGTTCAGGTTTAGCAGCTGCCTTCAGGGAGTACAAATCTGTTATTTCTACTCTAAACCATTTCCCATCCTGACTCCAACAGAGTACATACACCTTTCGGGTTTTGTCAAAGTAACAGGTAACCTCTTGTATAAACCCGTCGGAATGAAGTTCAATGAGACCAACTTCGGTGTATTGAAGAAAATCCTTCGTTACAAAGAACAATACCTTACCCAGGCTTTCAGCATCATCACTGCCATCAGCCTGGGTACGCACTGCTACAATTCCAAAGGAACCATCCTCCATACTGAAAGTATAGGGACTTTTCAAACACTTCGCATTCATTGTACCATCTTCATTGTCAGTGGCCTTTGCAAATAATACTCCGGAGTTGTGATTCAATGGCTCAAAATGCCTGCAATCCTCACTATATGCCAAATGCATGCTGTAAGCCAGCTTTGCTGAATAAATCATCTCATCCTGGGGTTCTCTTGTGTAACAGAGAATGTATTTTCCATTGCTCATTAACTTTAACCCTCCTCGGAATACTGCTTCCGTTATATACTAGCCCTTTACACCGCCCAGTACTATACCCTTTACAAAATATTTTTGAAGGAAGGGGTATACCAGTATTATCGGTAGTGTTCCCAAGAAGATTTGAGAAGATCTCAATGTTTTGTCAGATATTGTAGCAAGTTCAGAGATTTCCTGTCTAGACAGCATGCTATAAGATCTTTGAACTACAATAGTCTGTATATAACTTTGAAGTGGATAATTATCTGCCTTATTCATAAGAATCAAACCATCAAACCAACTGTTCCAATGTCCGACGAGGGAAAACAGAGTAATCGTTGCCAGTGAAGGAGTTGAAACAGGTACATAGATTCTCCAAAGTGTTGTCCAGTGTCCTGCTCCGTCTATAAATGCTGCTTCGCTTAGTTCTTTTGGTATTTCTCTGAAGAAATTCAGAAGTAATATTACACTGAAAACAGGTACAGCTCCAGGAAGAACTAATGCCCATAAGCTGTCCAACAAGCCAGCTTCCTTGATTACAATATACCATGGAATTAAGCCTCCGCTGAAAAGCATAGTTATAAAAAATGCCCAGGCATAAAAGGTACGGAATTTAAAATCTGATTTTTCCTTGGATAAAGGATATGCACATAATATTGTTAAAACTAGGTTAACTACTCCACCCAGTGCTATTCTTTCAACAGATACAAGCATTGAGTTCCAGAAAGCAGCTCTTTTGGCAACATAGTTGTATGAATTCAACGTGAACTCTACCGGCCAAAAAACAACTTTACCGGCTGATGCGGCTGCGCTGGAGCTGAAGGATACAGCTAAAATATGAATAAGTGGTATAACGCACAGCAGTGCCGAAAGAATAAGGAAAATGGTGTTTACTATTGTAAATACACTAAGCTTTTTTCTTTTTTGCTTCAATTGTATAACCTCCCTTAGAAAATCCTATAATCTGCGAATTTATAAGCACAGAAGTAGGATACTGAAATAAGCGTGAACGAAACTACAGATTTAAACAGTCCGACAGCGGTTGCCACTCCATACTGCGCATCAAGTAGACCTATTCTATATACAAAGGTGTCTATAATATCTCCGCTTTCATATACTGGAGGACTATATAAATTGAATATCTGGTCAAACCCAGCATTCAAAAGATTTCCAAGATTTAATACCGTGAGTAGTACAATAACCATTTTCATACCTGGTAAGGTGATATTCAAAATCTGTTTCCACCTGCTAGCTCCATCAATACGTGCTGCTTCATACAAACTTGGATCAATTCCGGTAATTGCAGCCAGGTATATTATTGTACCGTAACCAAACTCCTTCCAGGTTTCTGTAAACACCATAGTTCCCTGGAACCATTTATTATCGCCCAGAAAGAATATTGGATCAAAACCGAGCAATTGTATGAATTTATTTACTATCCCATCTGAAGGTGACAAAATATCAATAAAAATTCCCCCTAGTACAACCCACGACAGGAAGTGGGGAAGGTATATAAGCGTTTGAACACTTCTTTTTAATCCATTATGTGTTACTTCGTTAATAAGAATTGCAAATATTATTGGAATAACAAGTCCTAAAATAATTTTCCACACTGCAATAAAAATAGTATTCCATACTACACTGCCAAAGTTCGGCAAATCAAGGACATATCTAAAATTGTCAAGCCCTATCCATTTTTGATTTCCAAATAGGCCTTTAGCTGGAATAAACTTTTGAAATGCAATTACAATACCGGCCATAGGGATATAACTGAATATTAATAAAATGATAAATCCCGGGAGAATCATCAGATGCAAGGGTAGTTGTTTTTTTAGAGATGTGTTTTTCAAGCTAATGCCCCCTAATCAAAATATATATTATTACTATGCTAACTAATAAATCATTTCAGGTAGACAAGAAGGAAAGGATATGCAATTCATTGGTCCTTTCCTTCCTTCTATCTGGTTAACCTAACTTTCCCAAACTAATTTTACTTTCTATCTTGCTAAGCTTACTTTGCTTTAACAGAATCATACCATTCGTTAACTTCTTTTGTCATAGTTTCTCCACCTAATTTGTTCCAGTCACTGACGAATTTATCAAACTCATCTATTGATGCAGAACCCATTATTATCTTAACGAATACTTCTTTTTCCATTTTATCCAAAGTTGTCTTCTTTTCAGCCATTGTTGGAGTTGGTGCTCCGGTGAACTTTTCTGGCAAGAGCTGACCATTATCTCTGTAACCAATCATGTTGAGGAAAGCACCGGTCTTACCATAGATTTTCTCCCATCCCCACATTGCATCGTCGCCCTTTTCATAGGCTTCGATATTGCCTTGAATAACCTTAGCTTCTCCGGTCAATTTGCTGAAATCACCAGCTTTTCTAGCATCATTTATTGCTATGAATGCTTCAAGATTTTTAAAGGCTGGAGCAGGTGCTACAGGAGATAGCTTCCAAACTCCAACTGCACCATTTTCTACAGGCATATAGTACTTGTTGAAGTCAGCTGTCTCGCCCCAGTTCTTTTCTACGTGCATGTTAAAGAGCTTAACAAGGGCTTCAGGGTTTTTATATCCTTTTTTCACAGCAAATATTCTTGTCTGATTAAACTTGTTAGGAACCATTGCCTTCTGATCGTCAGCAGATACTATAGGATAAGGTGTCCAGTCTGCATTCTTATCATTGTTAAAGTTACTAATCAATGGATACATAGGATTCCACTGTGCTCCGTAATCCAGACCGAATTTACCGGCTATTACAGTTTCAGCTACTTTCCCGCCGTCCTTAACTCCGAATTCAGGGTCAATCTGTCCTGCTTTGTACATTTCTGCAAGTTTCTGAAGAGCTACTTTTGTTTCTGGAAGGGTACTTCCCCATACAAGCTTTCCTGAGTCGTCCTCTATCCACATATTGGGATATGCGTGATAGCCTGCAAAGAAACCTTCAGTTCCCATAGCTCCACTGTATATATCTTTTGTAATAGGAAGACCAAAAGTATCATTCTTTCCATTTCCATCAGGGTCCTGGGTTGTAAATGCTTGTGCAATTTTCAGCACATCATCCATTGACTTTGGTGCTTCCAGATTTAATTTCTTAAGCCAGTCATTTCTTATCCAGAGGTACTGTGTAGTTTCATTCATTGGAACAGGTTCTGGAATAGCCATCATTTTACCGTCGAAAGTTACTGAGTCAATATTTCCAGTACCTTCTTCATTCATAACTTTCTTAAACTGTTCTGAAGCATAATCGTTGTAATACTGTGTCATATCCTCAGCCATATCGGAATCAACAAGCTGCTTAAGCTGTGAAGGATTGACAAGCACGACGTCAGGAAGGTCTCCTGATGCCAAGGTAACATTTATTTTTTGGAGGTACGCATCAGATGTTTCGTTTCCTTTTACTGTCCATGCATATTTTACGTTAATACCAAGTTCATCCTTGTACACTTTTGTCCAACGGTTGTCCTCCAGTGTGTCTTCTGGTACTTTTGGCAAAACATTAGCGGCTAGATCATCATCTATTCCTCTTACGAAGGAAATGTCAATTGCAGGGTCATATTTACCCAAGGGTTCCTTTTTTACTTCTGCTGTTGATGCTGTCGAAGTGCTCTGACCTGATGGTGTAGTATTTTCTGATGAGTTTTCATTACCGCAAGCTGTTAATATTGCTGCTGACATTGAAACAGCTAGTGCTAATGAAACAGCTTTTTTCAAATAATTAAACTTCATTTTCCTTCCTCCTGAATATATTATTTAGTCTTCGAGGCCTCATCTATATTATAGGAGTGATATACCCTCAATACTATGTACATGTTTTTACTTCCTTATCTTTCGTTTACAAAGTTTTGACTTCATTCATCAAGATATAGAACTTTTCTTTACTTCCTTAACATTTGTTTACCTTTTGCAAAAAAAAAGTAACAAAGTAAGCGGTCCAATATATATTTTTTTAACAAAAAATAGGATTTAACCCTGCATAGGGCTAAATCCTAAATATACTCATATAATCAATCTAATTACAGTAAATAAGTGAAAAATCTTACTTTATTGAATCATACCAGCTATTCACTTCATTTGTTATTTCCTCTCCTCCTATTTTATACCAGTCATCTACAAACTTGTCAAATTCTGCAACAGGCGACTCACCCATAATTATTTTTATGAATACCTCTCTTTCCATCATGTCCATGACAGCCTTTTTCTCTGCCATGGTCTTTGTTGACGCTCCAACAAATTTTTCAGGTAAAAGTTGTCCATTCGCCTTATAGCTTTTTAGAATACCCAAAACACCATTTATTCCATAAATCTTTTCCCAGCCCCATGTTGACTTATCACCAATGGTATAGGCATCAAGATTGGATTGTATAGCTTTTGCTTCACCTCTTAAATCTGAAAAGCTGTTATTTTTTCTTGCAGCCTCAATTTCCAAAAATGCATTTAGATTCTTGTAAGGAGGAGTCGGAACTACGGGTGAAAACTTCCAAACTCCAACTCCGTCGTTCTCAGCAGGCATATAAAATTTACTGAAATCTGCCGTTTTACCCCAGTTTTTTTCAAGATGCATGTTTATAAGCTTTACCAGTGCCTCGGGATGAGGATAGCCTTTCTTAACAGCGAATATTCTTGTCTGGTTGTATTTCAGAGGAACCATAGCCTTGTTATTATCAGCAGAAACCAGGGGATATCCTGTCCAATCAGCATTATTGTCATTATTGAAACTTTTGATTAAGGGATACATTGGATTCCACTGTGCCCCAAACTCTATTCCAACCTGACCTTTCGCAATAGCTTCAGCTACCTTGCTTCCGTCCTTAACACTAAATTCCTTGTCTATTTGACCCGACTTATACATCTCAGCAAGTTTACTCAGCGCTTTTTTTGTTTCGGGTAATGTACTTCCCCACACCAACTTCCCCGAATCGTCTTCTATCCACATATTGGGATATGAATGATAGCCGGCGAAAAAGCCCTCTATTGACATAGCACCCCCGTACATTTCCTTTGAAATTGCCAGACCGTAAGTGTCATTCTTTCCATTCCGGTCAGGGTCCAGGTTTGTAAAAGCCTGGGATATTTTCAGAAGATCCTCCATGGACTTTGGTGCCTCCAAGCCCAGGTTTTTCAACCAGTCGTCCCTTATCCATAAATAATGCGCAACTTCTGCATAGGAATAAGGTTCGGGGATGGCCATCAGTTTACCGTTTATTGTAGCAGAATCCAAGGTTGCCGAACTCTCCTGATTATAAATTTCCTTGGTCAAGGGTGCTGCATACTTGTCAAAGTATTCAGTCATATCTTCCACCTGACCAGAATCAACCAGTTGCCTTAGCTGGGTCGAATTGACAAGCATGACATCCGGTAAATCCCCCGAGGCCAGAGTAACGTTAATCTTCTGGGAAAAATGCTCAGATACTTCATTACCTCTGACTGTCCACGCATATCTTATATTTATCCCCAATTCATCCCTATAAAGCTTTAGCCAGCGGTTATCCTGAATGGTTTCACCAGGTGTCTTTGGTAACACATTCTGAGCAAAATCTTCATCTATTCCACGTATAAACGTTATGTCAATCGGAGGAATATATTCCCCAAAAGGATCAATTATAGTCCCTTCACTGCTCTCCTGAACTGACGAATTGCTTACCATTGTTTTTTCGGACTGGTAGTTCTTATAATCATTTTCATTACAAGCTGTAATAAGCCCGATGGATACTAATAAAGCCATAACCGTCATCATGCACTTTAATGTTTTATTTCTCCTCACTAATTAACAACCTCCCAATGCAAATCATTAAAGAGCTCTGTCTATCATTCAAGCTACTTGTTCAGCATATGCTTCGCCACCCCATATGTGTCCTGATATTCCTGTGGCGAGCAGCCACATATTTTTCTAAAGAAACGAGTAAATGACGCTGCCGTTTCATACCCCACCATTCTGGCAACTTCATGTATCTTGATATTATCTTTAAGCAGCAGTTCTTTGGCTTTATTTATCCTGGCATTATCAATAAACTCGGACAAATTTGTGCCGGCTAACTGTTTATACAGTCTTGACAGATATGAAGGGTTTAAATAAACCTGCTCTGCCAGCCTGACCAGAGACAGATCCTCACTCAGGTGGTCTTCAATAAACTTTTGAATATACTCGATAGTATTGTCGGCCCTCTTTTTTTGTTCGTCACTCTGTAGTTTAAATATAATATTGGATATATCGTAAAGGTATTGTACAGCCTCCGACCATGAGTCATGCTTGTCAATTCTCATAAGCTTGTTTTGGGCTATATGAAAAGCAATTTTATCGGTCAGTTTCCAGCGATTAATATATGTCAACAAACTGAGTGCCACTTTATAATACGCTTCAATTGCCAAATTGGAATTTTTACTCTTTATGGATTTCAACGGCTCTATCAATTCTGATAGAACCTCAAAATATTTGTCACTCTGTCCGGACTCAAGGAATTGCTCAAAAAAATCGAAACTTCTTTTTCTAAGCACCATCTCCAAAGGTTCGTTATCTGTATCAAATTCCGGTACTACCTCATTATTCAAACTACCTGAAAGAAAATTGTTATTCTTAATTTCATTGTCTATAAGAATCATTTCAATTCCTGTACCAATCTTGTAATTCAGAAGTTGGTTCAGGGAGTAGTATTTTTGAGATACTTCTGTCCAGCTGCATGCATCAGAACCTAACGCGAAGCTGATTGACAGGTTTAAGGATTCTCGGCAGGCCGTCTGAATCACCTCTAAAGTACCCTTAATAAATGAAACTGCTTTTTCATAGTAATAGGTATCA
>JAEYNI010000046.1 GCA_023412635.1 Bacillota bacterium | reverse complement strand
GCAAAAATGGGGAATATTACGGAAAAACATATAGTGAGTTAAAAACTGAAATTGATGCTTTGGGAACAGCTTTAATAGATCTAGGACTAAAGGATAAAAAAATAGCTATTCTTTCTCAAAACAGGGCAGAATGGTGTACAACTTATCTTACTGTAACAGGCGGAGTGGGCGTAGTGGTTCCGTTGGATAGGGAACTTCCCTTCCATGAAATCGAAAATCTTATCTCCAGGGCAGGAGTAAGTGCAATTGTCTTTTCCTCAAAGTTCAGGGGCGACATGGTTAAACTTTCTGAAACTTCAAATATCGAATTCTTTATTGATATGGATCTGGAAGCTGATGACAATAATAATTTTCTGTCATTGCAAGGGCTTGTCGAGAAAGGAAAATCCTTGATATCAAATGGCGACAGCCGTTATTTAGATGCTGTGATAGATGAAAATAAAATGGTTGCTTTAATATTTACCTCAGGAACTACCGATTTGGCAAAGGGAGTTATGCTTTCAAGTAAAAACATAATATCCGACGTTAGAGCTGTATGTTCCATGTTATATCTTGATGAAACCGACAGTTCACTTTCCATTTTGCCTCTGCATCACACTTACGAATGTACTGCCAACTTCCTCGTAATGATGTACAACGGCTGCTGCTTCTCTTTCAATGAGGGGTTAAAGTATATTGTTCAAAATTTACAGGAAACCAAACCAACCATATTGATGCTGGTACCTCTTATTCTTGAAAATATGCACAAGAAAATAGTTAAGCAAGCATCGAAGAGTTTGTTAAGCAAATTGAAATTGAATGTTGCTTTGGAAGTAAGTAATTTCCTTTACTATTTCTTAAAAATAGATATACGCAGAAAAATTTTCAAGCAAATTCATAATATATTCGGAGGAAAAGTCAGATTGGTTATCTCCGGTGCCGCTGCAGTAAATCCTGATGTATCGAACGATTTATGTGCAATGGGTATACGTATTGTTCAAGGCTATGGACTTACCGAATGTTCTCCTATTGTTGCTGTTAATAATGATAGAGGCTTTAGACATGATTCAGCCGGAAAAGCTCTATCAGGAGTCAACATTGAGGTTGAAAACGTTGGGGACGATGGTATAGGAGAATTCGTAATAACAGGAGATAACGTAATGCTGGGCTATTACGAAAACCCAGCCGCTACAAGCAAGGTACTGAAAAACGGACGCCTTTATACCGGAGACCTGGGTTACATTGATGAAGAAGGATATGTTTTTATTACAGGAAGAAAGAAAAATGTTATTGTTACTAAAAATGGTAAAAACATTTTCCCTGAAGAGGTTGAAGCTTATCTTTCAAAATGCCCATATGTAAAAGAAAGCCTTGTTTGGGGCCGCTTCTATGAAGAATCCGGTGAGACAGAAGTTAATGCCCAAATTGTGGTTGATATAGATGAAATAAAAGAAAAACTCAATTTAAATAATATATCCAAGGATGAAGTCCACAAATTAATACAGTCGGAAATTAAAGAAATAAACAAGCTAATGCCTTTGTATAAGCGCATTAAGGATTTCACTATCCGAGAAGAGGAGTTTGTAAAGACTACTACCAAGAAAATTAAACGATATGTTGAGAATATTGGTTAATGTTTTCAATATATAATGATATCAGACAGTAACAGAAGGTTGTTAATAAATGAGTTACATGAAAAGGAAGTATTGCTGATTACAGTCAGCAGTACTTCCTTTTTATTAACGAAATTATTAAAATTACAATTTCTCACTAAGACCACATTTCTTTCCTCAGAGCCTGTAGCTCTTCATTTTCGAGATATTCATCATAGGTCATTTGTCTGTCGATAATACCCTTTGGAGTTATTTCTATTATTCTGTTCGCAATAGTCTGAACAAACTCATGGTCATGTGATGTAAACAGTATTGTTCCCTTGTAATTGATAAGGCCGTTGTTCAAAGCTGTAATGGACTCCAGGTCAAGATGGTTTGTAGGTTCATCAAGTATAAGAACATTGGCCCCGGAAAGCATCATTTTGGACAGCATGCAGCGCACCTTTTCTCCTCCCGAGAGAACGGATGCCTTTTTCAGAGCTTCTTCACCTGAAAACAGCATTCTTCCCAGCCAGCCTCTGAGGAAGGTTTCTGTCTGGTCCTTGGAATATTGTCTTAACCAGTCAACGAGAGATAAATCAACCCCGTCAAAGAATTCCGAATTGTCTCTTGGAAAATAGGATTGAGAAGTGGTTACTCCCCACTTGAAATCTCCGCTGTCAGGCTCCAATTCATTCATCAGGATTCTAAACAACGTTGTTTTTGCATTTCCGTAAGTACCTACAAAAGCTATCTTATCACCTTTGTTTACAATAATATTTAAATCACTTAAAAGCTGTTCCCCTTCAAATTCCTTTGATATTCCATTTATCATAAGCAGATCGTTTCCAGCTTCTCTTTCAGGCTTGAAATCCACAAAAGGATACTTTCTGGACGAAGGTCTTATATCTTCCAGAGTTAATTTATCCAACAGTTTTTTACGCGAGGTTGCCTGTTTAGATTTAGAAGCATTTGCACTAAAGCGCTGAATAAATTCCTGCAATTCCTTCATTCTGGCTTCGGTCTTTTTATTTGCATCCTTCATTTGCTGAAGTGCCAACTGGCTTGATTGATACCAAAAATCATAGTTACCGAAGTACAATTGTATTTTTCCAAAGTCAATATCAGCTATCTGAGTACAAACCTGATTTAAAAAGTGTCTGTCATGGGACACGACAATAACTATGTTTTCAAAGTTTGCAAGGAAGTTCTCCAACCAGGTTATGGAAGCCACATCAAGGTGGTTGGTAGGTTCATCCATGAGAAGGATGTCAGGATTTCCGAAAAGTGCCTGTGCCAGCAGGACTCTTACCTTTTCATTACCGTCCAGATCCTTCATTAATTTATAATGGTATTCTTCCCCTATATTAAGACCATTCAAAAGAATAGCTGCATCCGATTCTGCTTCCCATCCGTTTAACTCTGCAAATTCCCCTTCAAGTTCGGAAAGCCTTATGCCCTCTTCCTCTGTAAAATCTGATTTAGCGTAAAGCTTTTCCTTCTCTTCCATGATTTCAATGAGTCTTTTGTGACCCATCATAACGGTTTTAAGAACCTCATACTCGTCGTACTCATAGTGGTTCTGCTTAAGAACAGCCAGTCTTTCACCGGTCGTAATTGTTACATCTCCCTTACTGGGCTCTATTTCGCCCGAAAGAATCTTTAAAAAAGTTGATTTACCGGAGCCGTTTGCTCCGATCAAGCCGTAGCAATTTCCTTTTGTAAACTTGATATTTACATTTTCAAATAAAGCTCGTCCCCCGAATCTAAGGGAAACACCATTTGCACTAATCATTTAACTTCTTGGAATGAGCTGAATACTTGCTCTACCATTTACCTCCATTTATTGTTATATGTTATAAAAAAATATTAATTTATTCTGGCTAAGTAAACTAAACTTTCATACTCCTTAAATACCTCTATATTGTAATGTTTGCCCATTTGCCCCGCTTAAATCTCAGCAGATACATTCCTGACCTGATGGCGTAATCAAACACCAGAGCAATCCAGGCAGCATTTATACCGAATCTTAACTGTAACCCTAAAATAAATGTTATAAACACCCTTAAGCACCATATGCCTACAAAACTTGTTATCATCACATAAAAAATATCTCCTGCACCTCTTAATGCATTGGACACAACAGTCACAATTGATACAAAGGGCTGTGAAAAGCTAAATATTTTTATAGCTCCTGTTCCGATAGCCATTATTGCAGGGTCTTTTGTATAAATTTTTACCAGCATTCCTGAAAAAATAAACAAAAGACTTGATAAAACCACAGTTATCATAAGACAAATTTTTATGGTTTTCCAGCCCGCCTTTTTAGCAAGGCCAATTCTTTTAGCCCCTAAACTCTGGCCGACCATAGTGGTTGCTGAAATTCCAAAGCCGAATATTGGTACAAAGCATATGGAGTTTATAGACATTACTATCTGATAAACAGTGGATGCATCAGTTCCCATTCGAGAAATTACAATCTGAAGTAATAGAAAGCCTCCCTGCATAATAAGCTGTTCCATTGATGCCGGAATGCCTACATGAAGTATTCGTTTAAGCAGCTGATAATCAAATACCAGCTTTCCTTTAAGGCTGAAGGACAGTGATACCGATTTGCTCATAACAACGGCCAGACTTAAAATACCTCCTACACCTCTGGAAATACATACTGCAATGGCAGCACCCGTTATACCCATTTTTTCAATTGTCAAATTACCAATACTAACCCCATATATTAAAACATAACTAAGAGCAATGTTCAATATATTTACCACATTTGCAATCAGCATGGGGGTTTTTGTGTCTCCCGCCCCCCTCAAGGATCCACTTATTATTATATTGGAGAACATTAGCGGCAGTGTTATTAAAGTTATTTTGAAATAACCGGCAGCCATATTTATAACTGATTTTTCTGCTCCGCTGAAAAATACGGAAATAATGGGTTTTGCAAAAACAATTAAAATAATTGCAAGTACTGTAGATGCAGCGAAACCAATCACAACACATTGCTTTATTGCCGACCTGGCATTTTCGGTATCACCTTCGCCTATCAGCCTGGCAATTATAACAGTACAGCCTGTAGACAAGGCTACAAAAAACACTTGTATAAAGCCAAATAAAGAATTTATAAACCCAACAGCCGCAACCGCCTCATTACTCAGGTGGCCTACAAAAGCCAGTGATACAACCCCTACAATCATAATTAGAAGCTGTTCCACAACAGCAGGAACAGCCACCTTAAAAATACTTCTTGTTATATTATTCTCATCTATGACCATTATTTATCTTATATTAGTCATTACCCCATCTGACCAAAGCCTTTCTAAATTGTAAAAGCCTCTATCTTCCTGGTGGAATACATGGATAACAACATCGGCATAATCAAGGAGTATCCATCTTGCACTGTCATAGCCTTCCTTGTGATACGCCATAAGTCCCATTTCTCCCAATTTAAAATCCAGTTCATCTGCTATTGATTTAATATGTGTAGTGGAGGTACCGCTGCAAATAACAAAATAGTCGGCAATTTCGGTTATATTCTGAATATCTATAATACTTATATCTCTTGCTTTTTTTTCTTCCATCAATGCTACTATCTTATCTACCAATTTTTTTGATTCCAAATGTTTGCACCTCATCCTAAGCTATATTTTT
>JAEYNI010000031.1 GCA_023412635.1 Bacillota bacterium | reverse complement strand
ATAATAGCTTGAACTAAATACCATTATGGTACCTAATGAAAGTAATAATATAACTGCTGCAAATATCCAAAAGTCGAAAGGCTTTTTGTTTTTGTTTTTCATTAACTTCCTCCAGCCCCTCCCGTATCTCATAGTCAGGCATAAGCCCTGATCAGGTTTTACAATAATGTATATTCTGATTATATGTGACTATATGTTTATTAATTCCAATAAAGAGCTTCAGTATGTCCCAAAGCCGACAATCATAAATGATATTACTGCAAGTAAGACAGTTACGATAATAAATACGGTTACAACCTTTGTCTCCTTCCAGCCTAACATCTCAAAGTGATGATGTATCGGAGCCATCTTAAAAATTCTCTTTCCAGTTAACTTGAAGGAGCCAACCTGAAGTATTACAGAAATATTCTCAATAAGGTAAATACCACCAATAACGAAAAATATTAATGGCATTCTCATCATAATAACTATGGCTGTCAAGGCCCCACCAAGTGCCAAACTTCCCGTATCTCCCATAAAGACCTTTGCCGGGTGAATGTTAAAGGCAAGGAAACCAAGACATCCGCCGGCAATTGCGGCAGAAAAAATCTTAATGTAACCCCATTCGCTGTTAGTTAGTGAAACAACGGTAAAGAATATGGCAACTACAAGAGTCACCCCTGCACACAGTCCGTCTAGGCCATCTGTAATATTGACCCCGTTGGCAAAGAAATACATAAAAACTATTATAAATAAAAAATATAACCAGGGCTGAACAACATAGTCGGTAAATGGAATGACTATTGAGCTTCCAGCATCGGTAAACCTGATAACATAAAAAGCAAAGGATACACACACCAGTAGTTGCAGAAAGGTCTTCTGTCCGGCATAAAGTCCATCCTTCCTCTTTTTAACCACTTTGATAAAATCATCTATAAAGCCTACAGCACCAAACCCTAAGGTAGCAAGCAGTATAGGCATTATTTCAGGATAATCCTGAGAGTAATATATTGCAACCGCAGTAATCGGAATCAGAAATATCAAAGCTCCCATGGTCGGAGTACCTGTTTTTTTCAAATGTGTTTGAGGTCCATCGTCTCTTACTGTCTGCCCAAATTTAAGCCTTCTTAGGAAAGGGATAAGTATCGGGCCTGCAAGTATTGATAGAACAAATGCAGCCGCAAAAGCAATTATATGTTCAGATGTTAACGAAAAAGTAAGCAATAGTACTTCCCCCTGTATATTATTCTGGAATAGCCTGCTGTTGCAATAAACCCTCAGCAATCTGTTCCATTTTCATTCCTCTTGAACCTTTAATAAGTATATAATCCCCCTGTTTTACAATACCGATAATATAATCCAGTGCGTCAGGGGTGTTATCGAAATGCCGCAGGTTTATTGATGTATTTCCTGAATCAGTAACAGCCTGCGTAATGTTTTTCGAGTCTTTTCCAACTGTTATAAGATAACTTATATTTTTATCTTTTATGAAATTCCCCACCGAATAGTGAAGTTCCTTTGCCATAGTACCCATTTCCAGCATATCTCCCAATACTGCTATTCCCCTTGTCTTGGCTGAAAGTTCTTCAAGGACATTTATGGCAGCCTGCATGGATTGAGGGCTGGCATTATATGCATCGTTAATAATTTTTATACCCTTGTGAGATAGGATATTCTGTCTCATACTACCTGGGCTGTACTCTGAAATACCATCCACAATAATCTCCATCGGTATATTCATTTCAATTCCTACAGCTATTGCAGCCATGGCATTGTATACGTTATGTATTCCGGGGACAGGAACCCTTACCCTATAAGTTTTATTGTCAACCTTAACACTAAAGCTTGATCCATCCTCACCTAAAGACTGGTAGTTTTCTGCACAATAGTCTGTTGCCCCATCCATACCATAGTACACTGTCCTACAATCAAGCTTTCCTCTCTGCTCCCTTAATAGAGGGTCATCTCCGTTAAGTACAACCAGACCGTCAGGTTTTAGTCCTTCCAGTATTTCGAGCTTAGCCTTAAGAATACCCTGCTGGGAACCCAGCTTCTCAATATGGGAAACACCAATATTAGTAATGACTGCAACCTGTGGCTGTGCTATTGCCGTCAGCCTGCTTATTTCCCCAAAGCCGCTCATACCCATTTCTATAACTGCTGCTTCATGCCTTTCCTCCAGATTGAAAAAAGTCAGAGGAAGACCTATTTCATTATTAAAATTTCCCTGAGTCTTCAGAACCTCATATTTTCTGGCAAGAACACAGGAGATCATATCCTTTGTACTGGTTTTCCCAACGCTGCCGGTTATTCCGACAACAGGTATATTATATTTGTTTCTATGCCAGGCAGCAATATCTCTTAATGCTTTTGCAGTATCATTTACTATAACCGCGCTGCACTTGTCTCTTTCAGGTATTACTTTTTGAGTAAGACATACCCTGGCACCTGTGTCAAAGCACTGTTCTATATAATCATGTCCGTCAAACTTCTCCCCCACAAGAGGAATAAACAGATTGCCCTTTGCAACCTTTCTTGAATCAGTGGTTATGCCGGAAAATATATTGCTGCTGTCACCCCAGAGCAATTCTCCGTCAACAGCCCTTATTAACTCTTCACAGTCAAAAGAAACCATTTTCTATCTCCTTTATACAAAACAAAAAACAGAAGAAAAATACAAAGCATACTACTTTTATTTATTTCTCAACTCTTCCAGCAGCTCGGCAACTACTTCCCGTTCATCAAAGTGAATGGTTTTATCCTTAAATTGCTGATAGGTTTCATGTCCTTTACCTGCCAAAATAATTATATCTCCATTCTGGGCATTTTCAAGTGCAAATTTTATTGCCTGCCTTCTATCTGTAATTTTAATATATTTTCCCCTTGTTTTCTGAACGCCTACTTCTATATCATTGATTATTCTTTCAGGCTCCTCTGTTCTGGGATTGTCAGAGGTAATGATAGTAAAGTCAGCAATGTTTCCTGAAACAGCTCCCATTTCAGGCCTCTTTCCCCTGTCTCTATCGCCTCCACAGCCGAAGAGACTTACTACTCTCCCGTGGGCGAACTCCTTAACTGTCGACAAAACTTTTTCCAGACTGTCCGGGGTATGAGCATAATCTATCAAAACCGAGTAGTTTCCGTCAGTTTTAACAGGTTCCATCCTACCCGGAACGACAACATTGGTGAGTCCTGTCTTAACATGCTCAAGGGTTACCCCGGGTATAAGGCAGCAGGAGCCAATTGCAGCAAGAGCATTATATACATTGAATTCTCCCTGCAGATTTGTTTCTACATCTGTAGTACCCCATGGAGTAGTGAGCTTAAAATAAGTGTAAGCAGTTTTTTTTACTATATCTGTTGCTCTAATGTCTGCATTTTCCCCTAACCCATAGGTAAATACCTTACATTCCGCCAGTTCGGCCATCTTTCTGCCAGCTTCATTATCAATGTTTATAACAGCCTGCCTGCACATTTTAAAAAGCTTTGCCTTGGCGTTAAAATAGTC
>JAEYNI010000076.1 GCA_023412635.1 Bacillota bacterium | reverse complement strand
CCCGCAGACTTATTAAGGTAACTCCTACCGAAGTCGAATATACGGCACAAATGTTTGACGTGCTTCTGGGAGACAATTTGCCTGGCAGAAAGCTTTTCATAGAGGAAAACGGCAGCAAATATCTGGATATGATAGACGTAAGCTGATTTATTGATACCCGGATATTAAGTTGAAAAGGATACACTTATACGTTTTGAAATTTAGTTATAAAGTAACAGCATATTAACAGAAAAGAGGATATGAATGTCTACTCACAAAAATTTTGTTGAACAGGATATAGTATCAACACTTGAAAACAATTACATGCCGTATGCAATGAGCGTTATTGTATCAAGAGCAATCCCAGAAATAGACGGCTTCAAGCCCTCCCACAGGAAATTGCTCTATACCATGTACAAAATGGGCCTGCTCACCGGTGCAAAGACCAAATCATCAAATATTGTGGGTCAGACAATGAAGCTGAATCCACATGGTGATATGGCTATTTATGAAACCATGGTCCGACTAACCAGAGGTAATAACGCGCTGCTCCATCCTTTCGTAGATTCAAAAGGGAACTTTGGTAAACAGTATTCCAGGGATATGAAGTTTGCAGCGCCCCGTTATACTGAGGCCAAGCTTGACAAGTTTTGTGAAGAAGTATTCAAGGATATTGATAAAAACACTGTAGAATTCGTAGATAACTATGATGGAACTATGAAAGAACCCGTACTTTTGCCGACGACCTATCCCAATATACTGGTAAATGCAAATCAGGGTATTGCTGTAGGTATGGCAAGTAACATTTGCAGCTTCAATCTTGAGGAAATATGCCAAGCTACCTCTGCACTGATAGACAATCCTGAGGCCATAATGGAGGACTATCTTAAAGCACCCGATTTTTCATCCGGCGGACAGCTCATCTATTCCGAAAAGGAAATAAGAGATATATATGCGAATGGAAAGGGAGGCTTCAAGGTTCGTGCAAAATATAAATATGACAAGGTAAACAATTGTATAGAGATTACTGAAATCCCATATACAACAACTGTTGAAGCCATAATGGATCAGATTATCGATCTTATTAAGAACGGTAAAATCAAGGAAATTACGGATGTGAGAGATGAGACCGATTTAAGCGGTCTGAAGCTGACTCTTGATATCAGAAAAAATACCGATCCTGACGCCTTAATGAACAAGCTTTTCAAATTTACTCCCCTTCAGGACAGCTTCAACTGCAATTTCAACATTCTGATAAACGGAAAGCCGAGAGTTATGGGGGTTAGAACCATTCTTAACGAATGGCTTACTTTCAGAGTTGATTGCATTAAGCGACAAACACTTTATGATATAGAGAAAAAGAGCGACAAGCTTCATCTGCTTATGGGTTTGAAAAAGATACTGATGGATATTGACAAAGCTATTGCAATTATAAGGGGAACAGAGGAAGAGGCTCTTGTAATCCCTAATTTGATGAACGGCTTCCAGATAGATGAGATACAGGCTGATTTTATTGCTGAAATAAAGCTCAGAAATCTTAACAAGGAGTATATACTGAACAGAGTCAGCGAAGCTGATGACCTTGTTAAAGAAATTGCTGAATTAAAGGATATTTACGGTAATGAAAGCAAAGTAAAAAAAATCATTCAGAAGCAGCTCAAGGAAATTGTCAAAAAGTTTGGACAGCCAAGACGTACCGAGATAATCCATGAAGAGCATGTGGAGGAAATAACTACCGAGCATTTAATTGAAGACTACAACCTTAAGATATTCCTGACAGAGCAAAATTATCTTAAAAAAATACCGCTGGTATCTTTAAGAGCAAATCCTGAGCATAAGCTAAAGGACGATGATAATATTGTTCAGGAAATCGAGTCTCATAACAAGGCGGATTTACTGTTGTTCTCGAATAAGTTCAACGTGTACAAATCAAAAATCTATGATATTCCGGATTGTAAGGCAAGCAGCCTTGGAGAATATCTGACAAATCTGTTGAGTCTTGAAAATGATGAAAAGATTATCTATGTAACTTCAACAGACAATTATAACGGATATATGTTGTTCTTCTATGAAAACGGTAAAGGTTCGAAAATAGAGATGTCCAGCTATGCGACAAAAACTAACCGCAAAAAGCTGGCTAATGCCTATTGTGACAGTGCATCTCTTGTAAGGATGATGTTTATTACCGAAGATATTGATCTTGTGGCAACCAGCAACATTAAGAAAGTTCTTGTATTTAATACTGAGAACATCAACCCTAAATCAACAAGAGATTCTCAGGGAGTACAGGTATTGACCTCTAAAAAAGGAAGTACGCTGGTGTATATTAAAACAATTGAGGAAATGCAGCTGAGCGATGTGGATTACTATCGTACCAAGAATATTCCTGCAATTGGTTGCTATCTTAAAGACGAAGATAAGGCAGATATACAGCTGACTTTGGAGTTGGAGTAATATTGGGGGGCTAGTATGATTAAACTGTACATAACGAGACACGGTGAAACACAATGGAATGTTGAGGGCAGGATGCAGGGGTGGAAAAACTCTGACCTGACAGCAAAGGGTATAAAAAATGCTGAGACTCTTGGAAAAAGCCTGAACAGCATAGATTTTAAAGTAATTTATTCCAGCTCCAGCCAAAGGGCTGTTAATACAGCCGAACTGATAAGAGGAGACAGGAAAATTGATATTATAACTGATGAAAATCTTAGAGAAATAAATCTGGGAGAATGGGAAGGAAAAGCAAAGAACGAGTTTACCGAAGCCGACAAGGACGGTTTGGATGCTTTCTGGAACAGGCCACATCATTACAAGGCCAGTTCCGGTGAAGACTTCTTCCAGGTTAGAGCACGAATTGAAGCTATTTTAAAAAGAATTATCAATGAAAATAAAAACTGTAATGTACTTATAGTTACACATGCTGTTATTGTTAAGACCATAATGGCTATATTTAAGGGTATTCCAATTGAAAAGCTGTGGGAACAGCCTTTTATATATGGGACAAGCCTGAGTATAGTTGAAATTGATAATGATTTTGAGCAAAATGAGAACAGCCCAATAGAAAAAGATATTGACAGAGTGGATTTTTTCGAGACTTTAAAAGCCAGGGTAATAATCGAAGGTGATATGTCTCACATAAATGTGTGCTAAACAGCTTTTTTACTCCGTAAATATCTTAACAGAAACAGTAATGATGCAAAAAGCCTTAATGCTCCGACACAACCAAGAGCAAATACAATGGAAGTACGTTTGTAAAGCCAGACTCCAATAATTGGAGAAATAAACTGAGACAGGTTTATCAAGGTTGTGTAAACTGCAATATTAATAGTCTTGTTTTTTTGTGGAACTACTTCTATGAGATTATGAAAAATCGCAAGGGTAAAAGCAGAAAAAGTAAGGCCTGTAACAGTACTTTGAATTAACAGCAGGTACTGGGATTTTATCAGTATAATTGTCAAAGCATTTATAGCCAGACCAAGGGTGCCGAAAATAAGTATCAACCTGGCGCCCTTTTTCTCTATTGCCTTTCCCCAAAAGGTATAGGTAAGTACTCCGGCAAAGCCTATGGCTACGTTGACATAACTCAACCATGCTTCATTTATTCCAATCACATCAACCTGATATATAAAGAATAATGGCCATCCCATATGCCAGGACACATGGAAGATAAATGATAATATAATAAAATTTCTGAATTCCTTGTGGTGGAGAAGGTTGGTAAGACATTCCTTTATCATTGAAAAATTGTTGTTTTTATCTTCAGTGGATTTCAATACAGGAGGTACCGAGATCCGGTTGAGCAGCCAGCTTTGTATTATTGCGAGTGCAAAAGAGAGGGAGAAAAAGAGCTGGTACATGATAATTCTTTCACTGTCGCTTTTAGGAATATAGGAAAGCAGCAAACCTGCTGCCAAAGAAGTAGTAGTACCTACAATAGTTGCTGCTCTGGTTCTTCTGGTAAAAGCCGAGTTAAAGCTGGACACCATGACATCTGAGAAAAAGGACTGCCAGGAAATATTAAAAACTGAAAATGGCCAGTTCATCAGTGCAATAACTGTAACGAACAGAGTCACCCTGTAACTGTCCAAAAAAGGTGTAAAAGCTGCAAGCGGATACATAATACCAACGAGCAGAATAAGCACCGATACTATTCTTTTTTTGTTCCCGCTTCTGTCCACAAGCAGACTTCCAGGCACAAGGGCAAGAATGCCCACCAGTGCCGGAAGCGATGAAACAAGACCTATCTCATAATCACTTGCACCCATTCTCCTTGCAAACATTGAAAAAAAAGGGTTTGCAAGATTCAGAATTATTGCACCCACAGCACCTTCAAATATAAAAAACATTGTGTTCTTTGATGTTGTATCTATAGTTTTTAGCCTGGAAATTATACCGAACATACATTACCCCAAACGTTACCCCAAAAATTATTAAAACCCAAATAACCAGCAATATTAATATTTCAATCGTATTATTATGAGTATAACACAAAATGAATGAATATACTTGACATCCGGTTCGAAAACTATAAAATAGTACTGACAATATAAATATAGCTAAGACTTCCAGCGACATCTGTACCGGAGGTTTTGAAAGGAATGAAAAAATGAGTAAAAATCCAATCGTTACAATTGAAATGGAAAACGGAAATGTTATGAAAGCAGAGCTTTATCCTGAGATAGCACCTAATACCGTAAACAACTTTATATCTCTTATAAACAAGGGATTTTATGATGGAGTAATATTCCACAGAGTTATTCCTGGCTTCATGATACAAGGAGGCGATCCTGAGGGTACCGGTATGGGCGGCCCTGATTACAGTATAAGGGGAGAGTTTTCTGCTAACGGCTTTAAGAATGATTTAAAACATGATAAGGGTATTTTATCTATGGCTAGAACAATGGCTCCAAATTCAGCCGGTTCACAGTTCTTTGTCATGGTAGCAAAAGCTCCGCACCTCGATGGTCAATATGCTGCTTTTGGTAAAGTGATAGAAGGTATTGAGGAAGCCGACAGAATAGTAAGCGTAAAAAGAGATTACAATGACAGGCCGAAGGATGAGCAAAAAATGAAGAAGGTGACTGTTGATACCTTCGGTGTTGAATATCCTGAACCTGAAAAAGTGTAAATTTATGTAAAGAAAAGTCAATTTGATGTAGCCATGATGGGTTACAGCTTAAGAATATTAAATAATTACTAAACATAAATGGTAGATAACCTGTAATTGGGTATTTACCATTTTTATTTTATATTATACTAATACTGAATACTAACTTTGAATACTAATGCCGGATTTGACTTCTGATAATCAGTGGTTTAATATATCTTATAACAAATTACATATCAATTTAATTACAAAATAAATA
>JAEYNI010000368.1 GCA_023412635.1 Bacillota bacterium | reverse complement strand
GAGTTTTATGGATAAAGAGCTTTATAAACCTATTGAAGAAAAGATGAAGAAAACCATACATGTTTTGAAGGACAATCTTGCAGGTATCAGAGCAGGAAGAGCAAATCCTCAAATTCTTGACAAGATTTCGATTGACTATTACGGCGCACCTACACCGATTCAACAGGTTGCAACTGTATCAGTACCGGAAGCAAGAGTAATTTTGATACAGCCATGGGAATCAAAGCTCCTTAAAGATATAGAAAAAGAAATTCAGAAATCAGATATAGGTATAAACCCTAATAATGACGGAAAAGTTATTCGTCTTGTTTTCCCTGCACTTACAGAGGAAAGACGTAAAGATTTAACCAAATCGGTTAAAAAGGAAGGCGAAGAAGCCAAGGTAGCAATCAGATCAATAAGAAGAGATTCTATTGAGAGCATGAAGGCAAAGAAAAAGAGCAGTGAAATTACAGAGGATGATTTAAAGGATGCTGAAAAAGATATTCAAAATATAACAGATAAATTCATTGCTGAAATTGACCATATAGTTGAGGCTAAGGACAAGGAAATAATGGAAGTATGAACCGTTTAATAGGTTATACACTGGGAGATGCTGTAGAGCTGGCCGAGAAAAACGGCTTTGAAATTGAAAAAATTTCAATAACGGCACCCCCAAAAATGGAAATAACAGAGTATGATTATTCATTCAGGGTACTTCGTGTCAATATGACTGGAAATAAACTAAACATTTTAGTATGTAAACCCCTCTAAATGAGGGGTTATTTTCAAGGTGAGAATATTAAAAGCATTCCTGTTTATATAAGCTTTATTTTTATTTTTAGTATTATTTGCGTGCACTAGCATTGTATTTTTGCTCGCAGCTGGAGGTCAGTATGAGTCTTTGGAAAAGAGTTGCACAATTGTTCAACAGGCCAAAAGAAATCAAAAGGGATTTCACGTCAATTCCGAAGCACATAGCAATTATTCCTGACGGAAACGGCAGATGGGCAAAGAAAAGAGGTTTGCCTAGAAGTATAGGCCACAGGGAAGGCTCTATGGCGCTAAAGAAGGTTGTTATATATTGCTCAGAAATAGGTGTGAAGTATCTAACGGTTTTCGCTTTTTCAACTGAAAACTGGAAGCGCCCAAAGAGTGAAGTTGATGCGCTAATGAATTTGCTTGTGGAGTTTTTGAGAAATGCCGAAAAAGAGCTTGACGGCAGCAATGTAAGGATAAAGGTAATAGGTGATGTTAAAGGTCTTCCTGATGAGCTCCAGAAGGAAATTTCAAGAGTAGAGAAACTGACAAGTGTAAACAACGGTCTTAATTTAATTATTTGTCTTAACTATGGAGGAAGGCTTGAGCTGTTAAGCGCAGTAAGAGAAATTGCAGTCAAGGTTAAGTCAGGCAGGCTGAAAGTTGAGGATATAGATGAAAAACAGTTTGAGAGTTGTCTGTACACTGTGGGGATACCTGAACCCGACCTGCTTATCAGAACCAGCGGAGAACAGAGGATAAGCAATTATCTACTTTGGCAGTGTGCATATACAGAGTTTTGGTTCACAGATGAATTATGGCCTGATGTTAATGGAAGCCATATCGCGCAAGCTTTAAAGGCTTATGAGCATAGAAACAGACGATTTGGTGGAGTGGACCAGTAATTAAATTTATTTCAAAATAACTAATTATACCAAATGGCCCTGCTGAATTATCCGGGTGCTGTTTGAAATATGGAGGAATAATGTTAAAAACAAGAGTTCTCAGTGCATTGATTGGACTGGTTTTACTTATAGCTGTTTTGTATATGGGGTCTATAGTATTGGGCGTGGTAGTCAGCTTAATTGCAGCCATCGGATTATATGAGTTTTACAATTCTGCAGCGAAATTAAAAAACATTCAGCCAATTAAGCCTGTTGGATATTTATCGATAATTCCGCTTTTACTGTTGGGTCTTGAGCAAACAGGCTGGTACAAACTGGACTTAGGTGTTTTAGCAGGTATTTCTGTATGTATTACTATATTTCTGAGTATGGGTTTTATTGTATTTGGGCATAAAAAGTATAATATTGTTGATGTCTGTGTTACTGCTTTTGGTATAGCCTATGTACCTTTCCTTATGAGCTTTTTAATATTGATTAGAAACATGGAACTAGGAATGGTTCTTATATGGCTCATATTCATCGGAGCCTGGGGAACAGATACCATGGCCTATACCTTTGGAAGGCTATTGGGAAAAAGAAAGATAATCCCTGAAATAAGCCCTAAAAAGACTGTAGCAGGGGCAGTCGGGGGAATCCTCGGATGTATGGGGCTGATGATTGCTTTTGGCTTCATTGCGCCTGCATATTGTGGAATAAAAGCATCAGGTGCTCTATTTGCAGTATTGGCTCTTTTAGGACTGTTTTGCGGTATAATTTCACAGATCGGCGACTGGTCTGCATCGGCAATTAAAAGGTATGTAAATGTAAAGGACTTTGGCAGTATAATGCCCGGTCACGGTGGAGTTCTGGACAGATTCGACAGTATATTGTTTGTGGCTCCCGTAGTATATTATTTTTTGGCGCTGTATTTATAATAGGTACGGTTTTTAATTATTTGAAACCTGTGTATTATAAAGCTTAATTCCGGAGGAAAAATGGCTAAAGTTATTTCAATAATAGGATCAACCGGGTCTATTGGTGTTCAGACACTGGATGTGGCAAGAAATCTTGGAATAAGGGTTGCAGCAATGGCTGCAAATTCAAATATAGATTTGCTTGAAAAACAGGTAATGGAATTCAAACCCCAGCTGGTATCGGTTGGAACTAGAGAGCTTGCCACAGAGCTTGAAAGAAGACTTTCAGGCATGAAAATTCAAGTTTTATACGGACTTGAAGGAATGCTTCGTGTAGTTGAACAAACTGAGACAGATACTGTTGTAACATCTGTAGTTGGTACTGCCGGCCTTATTCCCACAATGCATGCTATAAAAAATAAGAAGAATATCGCTCTGGCCAACAAGGAAACACTTGTAACGGCCGGACAACTGGTTATGGAGGAGGCCCGTAAGCAAGGGGTCAACATATTTCCTGTGGATAGTGAGCATTCTGCCATATACCAATGCCTTTTGGGGAATAATGAAAAACAGGTTAGGAAAATAATAATTACAGCGTCAGGTGGTCCCTTCAGAGGAAGAACACTTGACGAGCTTAAGCATATTACCCCTGCTCAGGCCCTAAAACATCCAAACTGGAATATGGGCAGCAAAATAACCATTGATTCTGCTACGCTCATGAACAAGGGGTTGGAGGTAATAGAAGCAAGATGGCTGTTCGGACGGGAACTGGACCAAATTCAGGTTCTTGTACATCCTCAGAGTATAATCCATTCAATGGTCGAATATGTGGATGGCTCTGTTATGGCGCAGTTGGGATCTCCTGATATGAGAATACCTATTCAGCTGGCTCTCACTTACCCCAACCGGTGTGAAAATAATTTTTCAAAGCTTGATTTTCTGAAATGTTCTCAGCTTACCTTTGAAGAGCCTGACACCAAAACCTTCAGGTGTTTGCAGTTGGCATATGATGCACTTAATACCGGAGGAACCATGCCTGCGGTAATGAATGCTGCCAATGAGATAGCCGTTTCGGCTTTTCTTGTGAGTAGAATAGCTTTCACTGCAATTCCTGAAATGATAGAAAGTGTGATGCTGGCACATAAAGTGAATATTAGTCCAGGCCTGGATGATATAATAGAAGTAGATAGTTGGGCAAGGAAACAGACTGAGATGGCTGTGAAGAGGGAAGAGATTAAGTGAAGAGTGAAAGATTGACAATTCACTATTTAATATTCTATTGACAAAAGTTAGCAGTAAGTAAAATGAAATGATAAGGTAACGGAGGAATCTATGGGTATTCTACTGGCAATATTGGCGCTGAGCTTTTTAATAATTGTTCATGAACTTGGTCACTTTTTGGTGGCAAAAGCTTTTAAGGTTAAGGTAAATGAGTTTTCGCTTTTTATGGGGCCCAAGCTTTTCTCCTTTAAAAAGGGAGAAACACTTTACTCTTTGAGGCTTATACCTCTTGGAGGTTATGTCAAGATGGAAGGTGAGGAAGAGGCCTCTGAGGACGACAGAGCCTTTAACAGAAAGCCCATAGGTGTTAGAGCGGCAATTATTGCAGCAGGGCCTATAATGAACATATTAACAGCGTTGATATTAGCAATTATAATGCTTACACAGACCGGTTATTATACAACAGAGGTAAAAGCCATTATGCCGGGATCGGCTGCTGAGACAGCCGGACTAAGGGTCGGTGACAAGCTTATAAAGTATAATGAAAAAACAATTTATAATATAAACGACCTTTCAATTTTTTCCTATCCCCTTACAGATCAAAGTATTAAATTACAATACGAGAGGGACGGAAAAACCAAGACAGTAGAAATGACTCCCGACAGGCAGAACTATATACTTGGTTTTACTCCTGCCGAGGATGAACTGGAAGGTACTAATTCCAATGTAGTTAAAGCGGTTTCCGACAAATCGCCTGCAAAAACTGCCGGCTTGAAAGAAGGAGACAGGATTGTAAAACTGAACGGAGCCGATGTAAAGACAAGAAAAGATATTCGTGAAATACTTCAACAGAATAAAGATAAAAAAGTGACAATAAGGGTTGAGAGAGATGGTAAACAGCAGGAGCTTACACCTGTAGTACCTTCGAAAAGTAAAAATCCCGAATTCTATGCGATAGGTACTGTGGACTTTGTACACAATAAAGGCGGAATTGGAAGTACAATAAAGGAATCTGTCAAATACAACATATTTCTAGCAAGATCTATATATTATTCTCTGGGATGGCTGATTACAGGAACAGTTCCTGCAAGTGAACTTATGGGTCCTGTAGGAATAACAACCACTATCAGCAATGAGGTGTCGGCAAGTGAGTCAGCTATGGAAACCTTTATTAATCTTCTATCAATTACCTCTATGATAAGTATAAACCTTGGATTGGTTAATCTTATTCCATTCCCGGCACTTGATGGAAGCAAGCTTGTACTGCTTCTGATTGAAGGGATCAGAAAAAAGCCACTGAATCCCGAAAAGGAAGCGCTTATAACCATGATAGGTATGGTTATTCTTATAATGGTTATGCTATATGCTACCTTCAACGACATTCTGAGATTGGGACGAGGATAGCTGTATAGTGAAAGGAAAAGGCTATGGATAATTTTATATTGAGAAAACAAACAAAAAAAATAAAAGTGGGAGATATCTTCATAGGAGGAGATTCTCCTATTTCTGTCCAGTCAATGACCAATACTGATACAAGAGATGTAAAAGCTACTGTAGCACAGATAAAAAGCCTTGAGGAGGAAGGCTGCAGGATTATCAGAGTTGCAGTTCCCGACAGCCAGTCTGCAGAGGCAGTAAAAGAAATAAAGAAAGCAATAAAAATACCTCTGGTTGCTGACATACATTTTGACTACAGACTGGCTTTGGAGTGTATGCGTAACGGTGTGGACAAGATTCGTCTTAATCCGGGCAATATAGGTGGTCAGGACAGGGTAAAAATAGTGGCTGACATGGCGAGGGAGAGACAGATACCCATACGGATCGGAGTAAACTCCGGCTCTGTAGAAAAAAGCATTTTAGAAAAGTATGGGGGCGTCACACCGGAAGGAATGGTGGAAAGTGCATTAAACCATGCCGCAATGCTTGAAGCAGCAAATTTTGACAATATAGCAATTTCCATTAAGGCTTCAAGCGTTCCCATGACAATTGCTGCCTACAGATTGCTTTCACAGAAAACTAATTACCCTCTGCATATTGGGGTTACTGAGGCAGGCACGGTTTATAAGGGAACAATTAAATCTTCAGTAGGTATCGGCTGCCTTCTTGCAGAGGGTATCGGTGACACCATACGGGTTTCTCTTACAGGAGATCCTGTTGAGGAAATAAGAGCTGGTAAACAGATACTTAAGGCACTTGGATTGCTTAAGGAAGGGATAGAAGTAGTATCCTGCCCTACCTGTGGAAGGACACGGGTTGACCTGATAGGAATAGTAAACCAGATAGAGCCGGTATTGGACAAACTGAATAAGGATATAAAGGTTGCAATAATGGGTTGTGCGGTGAATGGTCCCGGTGAGGCCAAAGATGCAGATATAGGGATAGCAGGTGGTGTTAATGAGGTGCTGCTTTTCAAAAAGGGACAGATAGTAAAAAAATTACCACAGGAAAGCGCTGTGGAGGCATTACTAAAGGAAATCGAAAAGCTATAGTGGGAAGTTAAAATCAGTTTAGATTTCCTTCGGAGATTGAAAAGCTTTAGTTTGATTATTTTGTGTGAACAACGTATCAGAGAAGGTGCGAGATATAATGATAAAAACCATATTCAAGTGTCCAAATTGCTCAAAAACTCTGAAACGGGGGTTGAAACAATACTTTTGTCCAAATGGGCATAATTTTGATATTGCCAGAAAGGGATATGTTAACCTTTTGCTGTCAAGCCATATCGGAGCGGGCAATCCCGGAGACACTAAGGAAATGCTGCAAAGTAGAAGAGAATTCCTTGAAAAGGGGTACTATCAACAATTTTCCGATAAGTTGAATTCTATTGTTTATCAATTCTGCGTTAATTCAAGCCTAAATATAAGTTTAATTCAGGCTACTTCAGAAACCGGTAAAGGTGACACTTGTAAAGAAATTAATATTTATGACGCAGGCTGTGGTGAGGGATATTACATAAGCAGACTGAAAAATAATCTTGAAAATCAAAACCGGGACTTTAGAAAAATAGATTTTTGTCTCTATGGTACCGATGTTTCCAGAGATGCCATTAATTATGCCGCGGGCAGGGACAAGCAGGTCTGTTTTGCGGTAGCCAGCAATTATCACATACCAATACTGGATAATACTGTTGATTATATACTTTGTATTTTTGCACCAAGAGATGAACATGAATTCAGGCGTATAATGAAGCCTAACGGAAAATTGATAGTTGCCGTTCCCGGCGCCCGTCACTTATACAGCCTTAAAAAGCATATGTACCAAGAGCCCGAGGAAATCGGCCAAAAGGGGACGGTGCGGAAGGGCTTCAGGCTGGTGGAAGAAACAGGTGTGACCTATAATATTAGCCTCAAGGACAAACAGGATATTATTAATCTCTTCAAAATGACACCTTACAGCAGACACGCAGATATTGCATCAATTAATAAAATGGATGAGCTTCATACTGAGGTGGATATTAACATACTTGTATATGAAAAGACCTAGATAAAATTTCACTTACTTATGTTAAAATGTAATTGTACATAATTATTATAATGGGGTCATAAATTATGGAAGGTTCTACAAATTCAAATAAATTATTTCAAGAGTTATTCCCTGAACAAGTTGACTTTAACGGGGAATTTTCTGTTTTCAGTAAATTGGCCGTAGACAGGATGAGTGTTTTTATCAAGTCCAACAAACTTGAAATATATACATCGGGCCTTGATTTAATCAGTCCGGGGCTGGTTTCACAGATGGAGGAGCACTTGGCAGCCTCACTTGGGGCTAATAATATAACTATCAGGGTAAAATGCACACGAGAATACGGCATAAAAGAATTTCTGGAGTTGATGTGGAATGAGCTGATTCAGATGCTGAACCGGAAGGTCGCAGTTTGCAGAGGCATACTTTCCGACAGTACCTGTGAATTTACCGACGGGAAAATACAAATCAGGCTTGCTACAAAGGGCTCACAGATTTTAAAAGCTCAAAATTGCCATACAATCCTTGAACAGTATATTGAGGACACTGTATCAAAAAGAGTTAAGGTTGAGTTTTGCGACCTTGAGGTGGATTCCAATATTCTTGAGGAATACGTTGCAGAGAAGGAAAAAAACGAGGCACAGGTTGTAAGTACTGCAATGACTGCAGCTCCTTCACAAGAAAAGCCTAAAAGTTTTTCCGAGAGCAGGGGTTCACATCCCGGAGATGGTCCTACTAAGGGAATAATAGCCGGAAAACCTTTTACCGACAGTATAATGAGGATTTCTGAAGTTACACCTGATTCAGGGAAAGTGGCCATTGCCGGAGAGGTATTCAGAACTGAATCAAGAGAAATCCGGGGTGGAAAGTTTATTTACATATTTGACGTTACGGATT